>CAYNOF010000999.1:0-6478 GCA_964398335.1 uncultured Rhizobiaceae bacterium | reverse complement strand
GCCCTGGCCGGTGCGCTGGCGCTGCATCAGCGAGGCGAGGATGGCGCAGGCGCCATTCATGCCCGTCGCGATGTCGATGGCGGGGAAGCCGGTCTTCATCGGCGGCGTGCCGGCATCGCCCTGCATCATCATCATGCCGGTCGAGGCCTGGATCACCTGGTCGTAGCCGGCGCGGCTCGCCTGCGGCCCACTTTGGCCCCAGCCCGACACCGAGGCGTAGATCAGGCGCGGGTTCATCGCCATCGCGGCTTGCGCACCGAAGCCGATACGCTCCAGTTCGCCGGGCCTCAAGTTCTCGACCAGCACGTCGGCGCGCTCGATCAGCCGCTTCAACGCGTCCTTGCCGCGCGCATCCTTGAGGTCCAGCGTCAGCGAGCGCTTGCCGTGATTCATGCCGACGAAGGCTGCGGCAACGCCCGGCGGCGACACGCCGGGCCGGCCGGCCCGGATCACGTCGCCGACGCCCGGCCGCTCGATCTTCACCACCTCGGCGCCGAGCTGGGTCAGCACATGCGTGATGTAGGGGCCGGCGTAGACATGCGTCAGGTCGACGACACGCACGCCTTCCAGCGGCGCGAACATGGCAGGTCCTCCCGGGGGTGCGCCGCTAGCGCGGCATCTTGCGGCGCCAGCGTATCGCGTCGTCGATCTGGGCGTCGAGGTCGCGGCCGGGAATCCAGCCCAGCTCGCGGCGCACCAAGGTGGTGTCGGCGACAAGCTTCGGCGGGTCGCCGGGACGGCGCGCGCCGACGCTGTGGGGGACGGCGCGGCCGCCCAGCCGGCCGGTGGTCTCGATGAGCTGCTTCACGCTGTAGCCGTGGCCCGAGCCGAGGTTGAATGCCGGCGCCGTGCCGCCCCTGGCGACGTAGTCGAGGGCGCGCACATGGGCGTCGGCGAGATCGGCGACGTGGATGTAGTCGCGCACGCAGGTGCCGTCCGGCGTGTCCCAGTCGTCGCCGAACACGGTGAGCGGCTTGCCGATGCCCAGCATGGCGTCGATCGCCAGCGGCATCAGGTGGCTCTCCGGCTCGTGCGCCTCGCCGATCTCGCCGTCGGGATCGGCGCCGGCGGCGTTGAAGTAGCGCAGGCAGACCGTGCGCAGCGTGCGGCCGGGAGCGCGCAGGGCCTTCTCGACCGCGAGCTTGGTCTCGCCATACACGCTGACCGGGCCGAAGGAATGGCTTTCGTCGAGCAGCGCCCGTTGCGGCGTGCCGTAGATCGCGCAGGTGCTGGAGAACACGAATTGCGCGACGCCATGCGCCTCGGCCGCGTCGATCAGCACCAGGCTCTTGTCGATATTGTTGTGGCGGTAGCGCTGCGGATCGCGCATCGACTCGCCGACCTCGATATAGCCGGCAAGATGGATGATCGCCTCGGGCTCGTGGCGCGCGAAGACCGAATCGAGCCGCGCGCGATCGCCGATGTCGCCGCGCTCCAGCGGCCCCCATTTCACCGCCCAGTCGTGGCCCTTCTCCAGGGTGTCGTAGGCGATCGGCGTGAAGCCGGCCTGGGCCAGCGCCTTGCACACCTGGCTGCCGATGAAGCCGGCGCCGCCGGTGACCAGAACGCTTCGGCTCATGCCGCCACTCCCGATAGATGCGAACCCACGCGGGTCGCCGCGGCATCGCGATACATGGTCTCGAGCGCCGCGCCGACATTGTCCCAGCGATAGAGCTGGTCGACTGTGGCGCGGGCGCGGCGACCCATCTCCTGCGCGGCCTTTTCATCCGCCAGAAGCGGTGTCATTGCCGTGACCAGCGCCGCGCGATCGCAGGGGATCACGCTGGCACCGCCGCCGCGCTGCAGCTCGCGCCAGATGTTGACCTGGTCGGAGATCACCACGGGCAGGCCGGCGGCCATCGCCTCGACCGGCGCGATGCCGAAATTCTCGCTGTAGGAGGGCAGGGCGAAGAGCCGGGCGGCGGCGAAGGCCGACAGCTTGTCGGCGCCACGCAGCATGCCGGTGAAGGTCACCCGGTCGGTGACGCCATCGCGCGCCATCCACTCCCGGCACTTCGCCACCATGCCGTCATCCGGTCCGGCCAGCACGAGGTGCAGCGACGGATCCTTCGCGGCGAGCTCGGCGAAGGCCGGGATCAGGAGGTCCAGTCCCTTCTTGAAATGCAGGCGGCTGAGATAGAGCACGATCGTCTTGCCGCGCGTCTCGGGGAAACGCTGGTGGAAGATCTCGGGCGAAGGCAGGGCATCGAAGCCGGTGAGGTCGACGCCCAGCGGCACGACCTTGGGCGGCGCGCCCATCGCGAAGGGCGTGCTGATCTCGCGCTCGATGTCGGAGGTGTAGTGGATGGCGGTGGCGTGGCGCAGCACGCGGTTCTGGAACGCCATCTCCATCAGCCATTTGCGGGTGCGGTGATGGGCGCGGATGTACGGGTCGAGCATGCCGTGCGGGCGCACGATGTAGGGCACGCCGTCGCGCCGGGCGTAGTGGCCGCCGGCCATGTCGTGGAACAGGTAGATCGAGTGCAGGTGCACGACGTCGAAGCCCGCCATGTCGCGGCTGAGCGCCCGGGCCATGGCCAGCGAAGGCTTCCAGAAGCGCGGCGCATGGACCGGGAAGTAGCGGATGGCGACGCCGTCGCGTTCGACCGGCCGGTCGGTCGGGACGTCCTCGACGCCGCCTTCCTTCCAGTTGGTGGTGTAGATGCTGACGTCGTGGCCGCGCCTTGCCACCGCCGCCGCCATTTCGACGCAGGCCTGGGCCGGGCCGCCGCTCTCCCGGCTCAAAGTCGCGATCAGGTGCAGGATGCGCATGGAGCGGCGGGCGAGGGTGGTTGTTGGCTATCCGGTCCGCCAGGGACCGATCCGATTGCAGCGCTCAAGAAATTATCATAACATGTTCAGAATACTACAATTATAGATTCCAGGCCGGGCGTGCCACGAATTGTTGTGCGGGCGCGTCAGGTTCCAGAGAGGTCCCCTCCAGGTGTGTGGCATCGCCGGTCTTTTCCACCATGGCTCGGCCGCGCCCGCGGGCGCCGGTGGAATGTCACGCCTGGCCGGCATCGAGGTGATGGTCGGCGGCCGGCGGGTCGGCGAGGCGACGGCGAATCCTGACGATCTGCGGAGCATGGTCGGGATGTCCGAGGTCATGCTGTCGCGCGGCCCGGACAGCGCCGGGCTGTGGCAGGACGAGAGCGGCGTGGCGCTGTTCGCCCAGCGGCGCCTGGCGATCATCGAGACGTCGGATCGCGGCTTCCAGCCGATGGTGCACGACGGCGGCCGGCTGGTCGTGAACTCCACCGGCGAGATCTACACCTACCGCGCCCTGAAGGCCGAGCTGGAGGCCAAAGGCCGCCGCTTCGCCTCGAACTCCGACACCGAGGTGCTGCTGCACCTCTATGACGTCGAGGGCCCGGCGATGGTCGAGCGCCTGCGCGGCATGTTCGCCTTCGCGCTGTGGGATCGCGAGCGGCGCGCCATGCTGCTGGCGCGCGATCCGTTCGGCATCAAGCCGCTCTACCTCGCCGATGACGGCCGCACGTTGCGCTTCGCCTCCCAGGTCAAGGCGCTGCTTGCCGGCGGCGGTGTCGACACCGCGCCGCAGCCGGCCGCCGAGGTCGGGTTCCTGCTCTGGGGCTCGGTGCCCGAGCCGTTCACCCTCTATCGCGGCATCCGCGCGCTGCCGGCCGGTCACACGCTGTGGCAGCCCATGGGCGGGGCGCCGACCCTGCGGCGCTACCATTCCATCGCCCGCGTGCTGGCCGAAGCCGAGGCCGGGCCTGCCGCGCCGCATGGCGAAGCGCATACCGAGTACCTGCGCGAGCAGATCGTCGACACCATGCGTCATCACATGGTGGCCGACGTTCCGGTGGGTGTCTTCCTCTCGGGCGGTCTCGACTCCTCGCTGGTGACGGAGTTCGCCACGCCGGAGAACGCGCAGCCTCTGCGCACCGTCACGCTGGGCTTCGACGAGTACCGCGGCGGCGAGCTCGACGAGACGCCGATCGCCGAAGCGACCGCGCGCACGCATGGCACGCAGCACCAGACCGTCTGGATCAGCCGCGCCGAGTTCGCCGCGTCGCGCGATCACCTGCTGCGTTCGATGGATCAGCCGACCATCGATGGCACCAACGTCTATTTCGTCAGCAAGGCAACCGCCTCGACCGGGCTGAAGGTGGCGCTCTCGGGCATCGGCGGTGACGAGGTCTTTGCCGGCTACCCGAGCTTCCGGCAGATTCCGAAGATGGTTGCGCTGGCGTCGCCCTTCGCCGCGCTGGGCCGCGGCTTCCGGCTGGTGAGCGAGCCGATCCTGCGGCACTTCACCTCGCCGAAATATGCCGGGCTTTTCGAGTATGGCTCGACCTACGGCGGCGCCTACCTGCTGCGCCGCGGCTTGTTCATGCCGTGGGAGCTGCCGGCGTTGCTCGACGGGGACATCGTGCGCCAGGGCCTGGCCGATCTGCACACCGAGACGACGCTCTCGTCGGCGATCGAGGGCGTGCGGTCGCCCAACGCGCGTGTCGCCGCCCTGGAGCTGTCCTTCTATCTGCGCAACCAGCTGCTGCGCGATGCCGACTGGGCGGGCATGGCGCATTCGCTGGAGATCCGCACGCCGTTCGTCGATGTCGGCTTCTTCCGCGCGCTGGCGCCGCTGATCGCGTCCCCACGGCCGGTGACCAAGGCCGATCTGCCGCCGCTGCTGTCGCCGTCCGTCGGCCGATCGCTTGCCGGCCGCGGCAAGCGCGGCTTCGTCGTGCCGGTGCGCGACTGGCTGGGCGTGCCCTCGCATGCCGGCGCCCGGCTGCGCGGCTGGCGCGCCTGGGCGCTCGATGTCATCGACACCTTCCGCTCCGGCGCGCGACCCGCGCCGACGGCGGGCTGAGGAGGAAGAGCGTTGGAAATCCTCCTGTTCGCCCTGCCGATCGTCCTTGCCGTCTGGGTGGCGATCATCGTCAACTGGCGCTGGGGCGTGCTGGGCCTGGCCTACTACACGCCGTTCACCGGTCCGATCATCGTCGCGCTTTATCCGTCGCCGCTGGGCACGTTGATGCGCGACGTCATCGTCGTGATCCCGCTCTACATCTCGTACTTCCTGCTCGCCGGCTCGCCCCAGGCCAAGCGCGTGCCGGTGCATGTGCTGGCGATCTACGGCGGCCTGCTGCTGCTGGTGCTGCTGTCGCTGACCAAGCCCACGATCCCCAACGCCCTGGTCGCGGGCATCGGCGCCAAGGTCTGGTTGTTCTACATCCCGCTGCTGTTCATCGGCTCGGCGTTCGCGCGCAACGAGTTCGAGCTGCGCAGCATCCTGCGCACCATCCTGGTCACCGGCTGGGGCGTCTGGATCGTCGGCCTGATCATGATCATCGGCGCCATCACCTACGACTACAAGGAGACGATGACGTTCTTCTACGGCGAGTATGCCCAGAACGTCATGGGCGAGTTCAACTACATGGGCGCCTGGCTGTACCGCATCACGGGCTCGTTCCAGTACAATTCGCAGTACGGCGTGTTCTGCTGGTACATGCTGTTCCCGCTGATGATGCTGATGGAGCTCGAGACCTCGCGCGGCTGGCGCCTGTTCCTGTGGACCAGCCTCGGCATCGCGATGATCTGCGGCTTCAGCTCCGGCGCGCGCGGCAACTTCCTCTTCATGCCCATGGTCATGATCATGATCCAGATGTTCCGCATGAAGTCGAAGGGCATGTTCTGGAACGTCTTCATGGTCGTCGGCGGCCTCGGCCTTTTCCTCGCGGTGTCCGGCCTCGACGGCGCCAACATGGCCAGCGAGGTGGCGACCCTGACCTCGGTCTATGGCAAGGAGTTCGCCGCCCAGGGCCTGATGGACGCGGTGGCCAGGGGCGGCCTGTTCGGGCTGGGCGCCGGCACCAACACCGGCGCGGCGCGCCATGGCTGGGACCGGTCCGAGCTGGCCTTCCTCGCCGACGGCGGCGCCTTCATCGAGAATTTCTACGGCAAGGCCGTGGTCGAGCTGGGCGTGCTGGGCTTCTTCGTCATGCTCGGCTGCTACGGCATGCTGTTCCTTTACTGCCTGCAGATCCGCGCGCAGATGAAGCTCGAGCGCTTCAAGAACATCGCCTCGGTGGCCTGCGCGATGATCGCGTTCTGCGCCATCGTCTCGTTCAAGGGCTGGACGCTCGATGTCGATCCGATGAACTACTACTTCTACCTGACCATCGGTCTCGTGCTGGGCCTGCCCTTCGTCGAGCGCGAGGCGTTGGCGCGCAATGCGGCGCGACGGGCGGGCTACGCGCCGCAGATCCCGCAATCCTGGGCGCCGGGCGCACCGCAGCCCGTGTACAACGTGCGCCGTCCGGTGCGCTGGGCCAAGCCGATGCCGGGGCGTCGCACGAGCGCCTTGCCCAACGGCTACCGCCGCGAGCGCGAGGAGTGACGGATCGGCAGGCGGTCACCCAGCGCGAAGGCCAGCGCCGACATCGCATAGACCACGTCGAGCGGGATGCGGAAGCGCGGATCGGCGTTGGTGAGCGCGAAGGGC
>CAYNOF010000998.1:0-3667 GCA_964398335.1 uncultured Rhizobiaceae bacterium | reverse complement strand
GATGGCCGCTACGCCTTGAGCGGTGGCCGCGGCGCGGCGTTGCCGTCGGGCGACCCGCTCGGCGGCGAGGAATGGCTGGCGATCGCCGATCTCGACGGCGCGCAGCAGGACGGCCGCGTCTTTCTCGCCGCACCGCTCTCGCTCGGGGACATCGAGGAGCTGTTCGCCGACCGCCTGGCGCGGCGCGACGTGCTGCGCTGGGACACGCGCGAGCAGGCGGTGGTGGCGCGCGCGCAGCGGCGGCTGGGCGCGCTGGTGCTCGAAGACCGGCCACTGGCCAATCCCGATCCCGAGGCGCTGCGGCTGGCGATGATCGAGGGCGTGCGCGCGATGGGACTCGACAGCCTGCCGTGGAGCGACGGCCTCGTCTCGCTGCGCCAGCGCGTCGCCTTCCTGCGCCATCACCTGGGCGAGGACTGGCCCGACCTCTCCGACACACGGCTGCTAGCCGATCTCGAGGACTGGCTGGGCCCCTATCTCGCCGGCATCACGCGCCGCGCGCACCTGGCGCAGGTCGACCTCGCCTCGGCGCTCAACGGTCTGCTGCCGTCAGGCGCGCGGCGCGACCTCGACCGGCTCGCGCCGACCCATGTCGACGTGCCCAGCGGCTCGCACGTGCCGATCGACTACACCAATCCCGCCGAGCCGGTGCTGGCGGTGCGCCTGCAGGAGATGTTCGGGCTGGCCCAGACGCCGCGCATCGCCGGCGGCAAGGTGGCGCTCCTGATCCACCTGCTGTCGCCGGCACGCCGTCCGGTGCAGGTGACGCGCGACCTCGCCAGCTTCTGGGCCAACGGCTACCGCGAGGTGAAGGCGGAGATGAAAGGCCGCTATCCCAAGCACTACTGGCCCGACGACCCGCTGGTCGCCGAACCGACCGCCCGGGTGCGGCCGAGGCCGCGATGAATTCGGCGCCAACGAGCCTCGACCTCATGCCGAGGAGGCCGCGCCAGCGGCCGTCTCGAAGCATGGGCAACAGACGCCGCGTGTGCTGCCCTCCCTTCGAGACACGCCCGGAGCCTGCGCCGAGCGCAGCGAGGGGGGCGCTCCTCAGGGTGAGGTCGTGCGTTGAACCATACGCGTCGCCGGCTATGATCCGCCCGCCGCCGACCAGGAGACGACTGACCCATGGCCTCGCCCCACCTGCCGTTCCGCACGGCCACGGAGCTTGCCCGCGCGATCCGCAAGAAGAAGATCGGCTGCGTCGAGCTGCTCGAGCTCTATCTCAAGCGCATCGAGACCTACAATCCCAAGCTCAACGCGATCATCGCGCTCGACACCGGCGGCGCGCGCAAGACGGCGAAGGCGGCCGACAAGGCGGTGGCGCGCGGCGATGAGCTGCCGCCGCTGCACGGCGTACCGATGACCATCAAGGAGAGCTACGACGTCGCCGGCCTGCCGACGACCTGGGGCGATCCGGCGCTGCGCGCCAACGTCGCGTCCGACGACGCGCTGGCGGTGAAGCGGCTGAAGGGGGCCGGCGTCAACCTGTTCGGCAAGACCAACGTGCCGCTGATGCTGGCCGACTGGCAGAGCTACAACGCGATCTACGGCACCACCAGCAATCCCTGGGACACGAGCCGCTCGCCCGGCGGCTCCTCGGGCGGCTCGGCGGCGGCGCTGGCCGCCGGCCTCACCGGCATCGAGGCCGGCAGCGACATCGGCGCCTCGATCCGCAATCCGGCGCATTACTGCGGCGTGTACGGCCACAAGCCGACCTGGGGCATCGTCAGCCCGCGCGGCCATGCGCTGCCCGGCCGCGTGGCGCAGGGCGACATCTCGGCGATCGGCCCGCTGGCGCGCGGCGCGGAGGATCTCGACACGGCGCTGGCGGCGATGGCCGGCCCCGACGACATCGACGGCACGGGCTGGCGGCTCGACCTGCCCAAGCCGGCGAAGAAGAAGCTCAGGGAGTTCAAGGTCGCGGTGATGCTCGAGGATCCGAACTCGGCGGTCGACCAGGAGGTGCAGAGCCTGCTGTCGCGCCTGGCCGAGTTCCTCGGCAAGTCGAAGGCCGAGGTCAGCCTGGAGGCGCGGCCGCAGATCGACATGACGGAGATGCACCGCATCTACGTGGCCCTGCTGCGCAGCGCGACCTCGGGCCGCCAGAGCAACGAGATGTATGCGCGCAACCAGGAGACCGCGCGCGGGCTGGATGCCAACGACCAGAGCTACTACGCCCAGATGACGCGCGCCAACGTGCTGGGCCATCGCGACTGGCTGGCGCTCAACGAGCGGCGCCACCAGATGCGCCTGCGCTGGGCCGCGTTCTTCAAGGACTACGACCTGCTGCTGTGCCCCGCCGCCGCCTCGGCCGCCTTCCCGCACGACCAGGTGGGCGAGCGGCACGAGCGCACCATCGAGGTCAACGGCCAGCGCGTGCCGACCACCGACCAGCTGTTCTGGGCCGGCATCTCCAGCGTCTGCTATTTGCCGGGCACGGTGGCGCCGATCGGCTTCACGCCGCGCGGCCTGCCGGTGGGCGTGCAGATCATCGGCCCGCAATACGGCGACCGCAGCACGATCCGCTTCGCCCGCCTGCTGGAGCAGGAATACCAGGCCTTCGTGCCACCGCCGGGCTATGCGTGAACCTCGTCCTCATGCTGAGGAGGCCGCAGAGCGGCCGTCTCGAAGCATGGGCCACAGCCACCGAGCGTGTTGCCACCCTTCGAGACGCGGCCTGCGGCCGCTCCTCGGGGTGAGGGCTGAGCTATGCGCAAAACGCGCGTTGACGCCCTGCTGAACGCCCATTAGGCCTGCGCGCCAACCGAGGGGAAACCATGCCACCGTATCGTTCGCGTACCTCCACGCATGGCCGCAACATGGCCGGCGCCCGTGGCCTGTGGCGCGCCACGGGCATGAACGACAGCGATTTCGGCAAGCCGATCATCGCCATCGCCAACTCGTTCACCCAGTTCGTGCCGGGCCATGTCCACCTGCAGAATTTGGGGCAGATGGTGGCGCGCGAGATCGAGAAGGCCGGCGCCGTCGCCAAGGAGTTCAACACCATCGCGGTCGACGACGGCATCGCCATGGGCCACGACGGCATGCTCTATTCGCTGCCCTCGCGCGAGCACATCGCCGACGCCGTCGAGTACATGTGCAACGCCCATTGCGCCGACGCGCTGGTCTGCATCTCCAACTGCGACAAGATCACGCCCGGCATGCTGATGGCCGCGATGCGGCTCAACATCCCGGCGATCTTCGTGTCGGGCGGCCCGATGGAGGCCGGCAAGGTGATCCTCGAGGACGGCACCCAGCGCAAGGCCGACCTGATCGACGCCATGGTGCAGGCCGCCAACCCGCAGACCCCGGAGGCCGACGTCGCCAAGTACGAGCGCTCGGCCTGCCCGACCTGCGGCTCGTGCTCGGGCATGTTCACCGCCAACTCGATGAACTGCCTGGCCGAGGCGCTGGGCCTGGCGCTGCCGGGCAACGGCTCGGTGCTCGCCACCCACGCCTTCCGCAAGGAGCTCTTCCTCCAGGCCGGCCGCACCATCGTCGAGCTCACCAGGCGCTGGTACGAGCAGGACGACGTGACGGCGACGCCGCGCGGCATCGCCGATTTCAAGGCCTTCGAGAACGCCATGGTGCTCGACATCGCCATGGGCGGCTCGACCAACACGGTGCTGCACCTGCTGGCCATGGCGCGCGAGGGCGAGGTGCC
>CAYNOF010000997.1:0-12007 GCA_964398335.1 uncultured Rhizobiaceae bacterium | reverse complement strand
GCTGGCGGCATTGCTGGCGCCGCCGCCCGACCTGAACTTCGCCTCCGGCCTGAAGCTCGAGCCCGACATGGTCGTGGCGCGCGTGATCGGCTATGGCGGGCGCTCGCTGGTCGGCCACAACGCACCGTCGGAGGCGATGGTGGTGGGCTTCGCGCTGCTGCTGATCACGGTGGCCTGGGCGGCGGCGCGCCGCGTCGTCTTCGGCGCGGTCTGCATCGTCGGCCTGATCACGCTGGCGGCGATCAAGCACTATGCCGGCTGGCACGAGGGCGCGGTGATGCTGGTCTGGCTGTTCACGCTGTGGCTGGCCTGGGCGCGGCCGATGCCGCAGCGGCGATGGGATCGGCCGATGCGCTGGATGGCGACGGCGCTGCTGACGCTGCATGTCGGCTACACCGCGGCCACGATGTGGTCGGAGATCCGCGGCACCTACTCGGCGTCGCGCGAGGTCGCCGACTACCTCAAGCGCACCTGGCGCGACGGCGAGACGCTGTGGGGCTACGACTTCATGACCATCGCGGTGCAGCCCTATTTCGACAAGCCGATCTTCGCCAACCAGGCCGCAGTGACCGGTGGCAAGGCAGTCTGGTTCTGGTCGCGGCGCAACGCGGCGACCTATTCGATCCAGCCCGGCCCGCTGTGCGACGGCAAGCCCGACCTGCTGCTGACCGTGCGCGAGCTGATCGAGCCCGACAGGCTGAACTACGAGGCGCTCGCCGCCTGCGGCTACGTGCTGGAGAGGAAGTTCAGCGGCGTCTCGTTCTTCCAGGGCGGCAGCGTCAACGCCGTCGACTATCTGCTCTATCGCCGCCGCCCCTGATCAGGCGCGGCCCGTCACCAGGATCCTGCGGATCCACGCCAGCGGCGCGCTGTCGTCCGTGGCGACGCCGTCGGCGGTCAAGCGCACGCCGAGATCGCGCCACAGCGCCGGCAGGTCGACCTCGACCGGCTTGCCGAGGTGACGCTCGAGCATCGTCGCCATCACCGCGGTGCCCAGTGCCGCGTCGCAGCGGGCGGCGAAGGTCGAGAGCGGCCAGCGCTCGGCCGGCGTCCTGTCGCCGCCGGCGCGCAACGCGCCGCGCAGGCAATCCTCTAATCCCTTGGCGCCCGACGTGGCGCGGCGGATCTCGATGTCGGTCAGCAGCATGAACAGGCCGCCGCCCCAGTAGGGCGAGCCGGAGGACATGCCGCTCTGCAGCGCGCTCAGGCCGCGCGGCATCTGCTCGATCCATTCGCGCCAGACCTCGGCCTCGCGCTTGAAGCCGGCGCGGGCGCGGATCACCGGCTCGACATAGGTCGCGGCGCCTTCCATGAACCAGGTGGCGCGGCCGGTGATCATCGGCATGCCGGTGTGCACGAACTCGTGCGGCAGGATCCAGTCGTCCCACAGCTGCGGCACGCTCGCGCGCGCGCCGACCTGCAGCATGACCGAGACGCCGCCGCCCGGCACGACGCGGCCGAACACCACGCCCGGCCGGCCCGGCACCGGCACGACGGTCAGCAGCACGCGGCTGGAGGTGAAGCCCTGCCAGTAGGCGACATGCGCCAGCGCGATCTTGCGGATCCAGTCGAGCAGCTCGGGGCGGCTCACCGCCAGCGCGCCATCGAGCAGCGCGATGTCGAGCGTGGCGGTCCCGTTGTCGGCCGCCGGCAAGGTCATGGTCTCGCGATCGAACCGGCCGATCACGCTGTAGCCGGCGAAGCGCACCGTCGTGCCCTGCAGGCGCCAGCCGCCATCGACGGGCGGCAACGCCAGTGCGACCTTCAAGTCCGGCGGTGCGGTGACACGGATATCGATCACCGGCGTCGCGCCGGATGGCAGGCGCGGCTCGAGCAGCCAGGTCGACAGGATGGCCATCGCCGCGCCGCCGCGCTCGACCGCCGCGGTGACGCGATCGACATCGCGCGCAAAGCCGCTGAGGTCGAAGCCGTAGCGCAGGACCACCTTGCCGTCGCGCGCCGGCACGCTCCATGAGCCGTCGCTCTCGGCGATCGCGGCGCCATCGCCGTCGCGCGCGTCGCTGAGATGGGTCCCCGTCGTGGCGCTGTCGGCGGTGAACTGGACCGGACCGTCGGCATGGCAGGTGATGGCGACGGCCAGCGATGGCGCGTGATCGCTGCCGCGGTCCTCCAGGCGCAATTCGGCGACGCAATCGGCTGTCGTGGCGGCCGACGCGGCGAAGGTCGGAGCCAGACACAGCACCAGGGCCAGGCAGCATCGCCGCATCACGCGCATGGCGCGACGCTAGCCGCGGCGGGCGGCGCGAGCCATCGGCAGGCATGCGACTCACGACGTTGTGACGCGGCGCGAGCCTGCTATGGTCGCGCCCGTGCTGCGTCCGCTCGTCCGTCTGCTTACCCTTCTCGCCGAGCGCGCGACGCTCATCCTGCCGATGGCGCTGTTGCTGGGCCTGCTGCTGCAGGACCTCGCCGCCGCGCTCAAGCCGCTGGTGACGCCGCTGGCCGTCGTGCTGCTGGGCATCGCCATGGCGCGCACCGACTGGCCGGCTTTCGCCGCCGTGCTGCGCCGGCCGTGGCTCGGGCTGGCGACGGTCTTCGCCGCGATGATCGGCGTGCCGCTGATCGCCGCACCGCTCCTGCGGCTGATGCCGATCGCCGACGGGCTGGCGCTCGCGCTGGCGTTGATGGCCTGCCTGCCGCCCCTGACCTCGATGGCGGCGATGGTCGGCTTTCTCGGCCTCGACCGCGCGCAGGCTCTGTTCGCGGTGCTGGTCGGCACCGCGCTGGCGCCGCTCACCATCCCGCCTCTGGCGCTGGCGCTGTTCGGCCTCGACCTGAAGATCGGCTTCTGGGCCTTCATGGGGCGGCTGGCGGCGCTCGTCGCCGCGGGCATCGTGCTGGCCCTCGTGCTGCGCTGGCTGAGCCGCGGCCGCGAGGCGCAGGCCGCGCCGCTGATCGACGGCGTGCTGATCGTCACCTTGCTGGTCTTCGCCGTCCCGATCATGGACGGCGTGACCGCCCGCATCCTTGCCGAGCCGTGGCGCACCGGCGGCTTCGTGCTGTGGTCGTTCATCGCCACCTTCGCCTATATGGCGATCGTCACCCTGGGGTTCTGGCCGCTGGTGGGCCTGCGGCTGGCCTGCACCGCCGGCTACGCGGCGGGCAGCCGCAACAACGTGCTGTTGCTGGCGGCGCTGCCCGCGACGGTCGATCCGGACTACTTCCTGTTCATTGCCGCGGTGCAGTTCCCGATCTACCTGATCCCGACGCTGACCCAGCCGATCTATCGCCGGTTGCTGCCCCATGGACGCTAGCCGTGCTTGGGGGCAGGATCGGCGGCACGCGGCATGCATGACCGCAATCCGAAGGAGCTGACCATGAGCGACATCACCAGGCGCCTGTTGCTGGCCGGAAGCGCTGCCGTGCCGTTCGCCGGATGGACGCGCATCGCCGATGCAGCAACCCCGAAGGACGTCGTCGTCTTCGCCAAGCAGATCGACGACATCATCACGCTGGATCCGGGCGAGGCCTATGAGCTGTCCGGCATCGAGATCCTCACCAACGTCTACGATCGGCTGCTGCGCTACGAGGCGGAGGACCTCACCAAGCTGGTCGGCGGCGTCGCCGAGTCGTGGACCGTGTCGGAAGACGGCAAGATCTTCACCTTCAAGATCCGCAAGAACCTCAAGTTCCAGTCGGGTGCGCCGGTGACCGCGGAAGACATGGAATTCTCCCTGCAGCGCGTGGTGATTCTGGACAAGCCATCGGCCTTCCTGCTGACCCAGCTCGGCTGGTCCAAGACCACCGTGAAGGACCTGGTGAAGGGCAGCGGCGACACGCTGACGCTCAAGATCACCGAGGATTTCGCGCCCTCGATGGTGCTGAACCTGATGACTTCGATCGTCGCCTCCGTCGTCGAGAAGAAGGTGGCGCTGGCCAACGAGAAGAACGGCGATCTCGGCAATGGCTGGCTGAAGACCAACTCGGCCACGTCGGGCGCCTTCAAGCTGGTCTCGTGGAAGGCCAACGAGAGCGTCACCCTGGAGGCCAATCCCGGCTTCCGCATGGGCGCGCCGGCGATGAAGCGCGTGATCGTGCGCCACGTGCCGGAGCCGGCCTCGCAGCGGCTGCTGCTGGAGAAGGCGGATGCCGACTTCGTGCGCGACCTGACGCCCGACCAGATCAAGCCCCTGGCCGCCAACAAGGACATCAAGATCGAGTCCTTCAAGGCCGCCAACACCTTCTACATGGGGCTGAACCTCGGCTACGAGCCGCTGGCCAATCCCAAGGTGCGCCAGGCGATGAAGATGCTGGTCGACTACGAGGGCATGGTGAAGACCTTCCTCGCCGGCCGCTTCATCGTGCAGCAGAGCTTCCTGCCGTTGGGCTTCTTCGGCGCCATCGCCTACAACCCCTTCAAGCTCGACGTCGAGAAGGCCAAGGCGCTGCTGGCCGAGGCCGGCTACAAGGACGGCTTCGCGGTCAAGATGGCGGCGCCCAACATCTCGCCGTGGACCGAGATCTCGCAATCGGTGCAGCAGACGATGGGCCAGGCCGGCATCAAGGTGTCGATCGAGCCGATGGAGCTGAAGGCGGTGATCGCCCAGTACCGCGGCCGCAATCACCAGATCGCGATGCTCTCCTGGGGTCCGGACTATTTCGATCCGCACACCAACGCCGACACCTTCGCGCACAACGACGACAACTCCGATACGCCCAAGAGCAAGCCGCTGGCCTGGCGCAACAAGTGGTTCATCCCCGAGATCACCAAGGAGATGCTGGCAGCGGCGAAGGAGCTCGACGCCAAGAAGCGCGCCCAGCAATACGAGGTGCTGCAGAAGAAGGTGACGGACGAAGGCCCGTTCATCCTGATGTTCCAGAACAACAACCAGGTGGCGCGGCGCGCGACGGCGAGCGGCTTCAACCCGGGCATCACCGAGGACCTGAACTTCTATCGCACCATCAAGAAGTCCTGACGCGTTGAGCAGTCCGGCAACCTCCGGAGCGGCGCCTGCCGCTCCGTCCCGGGCCTGGGGCGTCGCCAGGGGACTGGTCAGACGCGCAGGCCGCAGCCTGATCTCCGTCGCGCTCACCTTCCTCGGGCTCACCTGCGTCACCTTCTTCATCGGCCGCGTGATCCCGATCGATCCGGTGCTGGCGATCGTCGGCGACAAGGCCTCGCGCGAGACCTATATGCGCGTGCGCAGCGAGATCGGCCTCGACCAGCCGATCCCGGTGCAGTACTGGCGCTACCTCAAGAAGGTGCTGGACGGCGATTTCGGCAATTCCGTCATCACCTCGAAGCCGGTGGTGCAGGATCTTCTGCAGGTCTTTCCGGCGACGCTGGAACTGTCGCTGCTGGCGCTGATCATCGGCGTGCTGGTGGGTGTGCCGATGGGCGTCGTGGCGGCCACGCATCACGGCCGCTGGCAGGACCAGGCGATCCGCTTCGTGTCGCTGCTCGGCTATTCGATGCCGGTGTTCTGGCTGGGGTTGGTGGGCTTGCTGCTGTTCTACGCCCGTCTCGGCTGGGTCGAGGGACCGGGGCGGCTCGACGTGTCGTTCGACGATCTCGTCACGCCGGTCACCGGCATCATCACCATCGACAGCCTGCTGGCCGGCGAGCACGAGGTGTTCTGGAACGCGTTCTGGCACCTGGTGCTGCCCGCCTCGATCCTCGGCTACCTGTCGCTCGCCTACATCGCGCGCATGACGCGCAGCTTCATGCTCGAGCAGCTGCGGCAGGAATACGTGCTGGCGACGCTGGCCAAGGGCCTGTCGCCCTGGCGCGTGGTGTGGGTGCACGCGCTGGGCAACATCTGGGTGCAGGTCGTCACCGTGATCGCGCTGACCTTCGGCAGCCTGCTCGAAGGCGCCGTGCTCACCGAGACGGTGTTCGCCTGGCCCGGGCTTGGCCTCTACATGAAGAACTCGCTGTTCAACGCCGATCTCAACGCCGTGCTCGGCGGCACGATGCTGGTGGGCGTGGTCTATATCGGGCTGAACATGCTGTCCGACCTGATCTACCCGCTGGTCGATCCGCGCGCGCGGGGTTCGTGATGGCCACGGCACCCACGGCAGGCTCGACGCGCGCCTGGTTGCTGAACCCGGCACCCGCCAGCCGTCTGCAGGCGCGGTGCGGCCGCTGGTATCGCGGCTGGCTCGGCTTTCGCCGCAACCCGCTGGCGATGAGCGGGCTGATCATCGTGCTGCTGCTGGTGCTGATGGCGATCTGCGCGCCGCTGATCGCCGATCCGCGCGCCGCCACGCTGCAGGTTCTGGAGGAGCGACTGCAGCCGGCAAGCTGGCCGCATCCGTTCGGCACCGACGAGCTGGGCCGGGACATCTTCGCCCGCGTGGTGTTCGGCTCGCGCATCACGCTGACCATCGTCGTCATGGTGGGACTGATCGTCGTGCCGGTGGGGCTCGCGGTCGGCCTGCCGGCCGGCTATTTCGGCGGCCTGGTCGATACCGTGCTGATGCGCATCACCGACATCTTCCTGGCGTTCCCGCGCCTGGTGCTGGCGCTGGCCTTCGCCGCCGCGCTGGGGCCGGGGATCGAGAATGCGGTGATCGCCATATCGCTGACCGCATGGCCGCCCTATGCGCGCCTGGCGCGTGCCGAGACCATGACGCGACGGCATGCGGAATTCATCCAGGCGGCCGAGCTGCAAGGCGCCTCGCATCTGCGCATCATCGCCACCCAGATCGTGCCGCTGTGCCTGCCCAGCGTGATCATCCGCCTGACCCTCGACATGGCCGGCATCATCCTGACCGCCGCGGGGCTGGGCTTCCTCGGTCTCGGCGCGCAGCCGCCGGCGCCGGAGTGGGGCGCGATGGTCTCGTCCGGCCGGCAGGTGCTGCTCGACCAATGGTGGGTGGCGACCATTCCCGGCCTGGCGATCTTCATCGTCAGCCTGGGCTTCAACCTGCTGGGCGACGGGTTGCGCGACGTCGGGGCACGCTCGTGAGCGACACGCTGCTCACGGTGCGCAACCTCAGCGTCACCTATGCCGGCGACGACGGTGACGTGCGCGCCGTGCGCAACGTCAGCTTCAGCCTGGGACGCGAGCGCCTGGGCATCGTCGGCGAAAGCGGCTCGGGCAAGTCCACCACCGGGCGCGCCATCATGGGCCTCGTCGGCCATCGCGCCCGCATCGAGGCCGATGAGCTGCGGCTGGGCGACACCGATCTGCGCGGCCTGTCCGAGCGCGGCTTCCGCAAGCTGCGTGGCCAGCGCATCGCCATGGTGCTGCAGGATCCGAAATACTCGCTCGATCCGACGATGACCGTCGGCCGCCAGATCGCCGAGACGCATCGCACGCATCTGCGCAGCAACGCCCGCGCCGCGAAGCGCGCGGCGCTGGAGATGCTGGAGGCGGTGCATATCCGCGATCCCGAGCGAGTCTACGGGCTTTATCCGCACCAGGTCTCCGGTGGCATGGGCCAGCGGGTGATGATCGCCATGATGCTGATCGCCGACCCGGACATCCTGATCGCCGACGAGCCCACCTCGGCACTCGACGTCACCGTGCAGACCCAGGTGCTGGCCATCATGGACGACCTGGTGCGCGACCGCGGCATGGGGCTGATCCTGATCAGCCACAATCTGCATCTCGTCTCGTCGTTCTGCGACCGTGTGCTGGTGATGTATGGCGGCCAGGTGGTGGAGACCTGCGTTGCCGCCAACCTGTCCGAAGCCAAGCATCCCTACACGCGCGGCCTTCTCGCGGCGCTGCCGCAGCTCGGCAACCGGCGCGCCGAGCTGCCGCAGCTGCGGCGCGACCCCGCCTGGCTCGCCGACCTCGCATGATCGGGCTGTCGAACGTCACCATCGCCTACGGCCAGGGCTCGCATGCCGTGGTCGCGGTGCGCAACCTCACGCTGGATGTGCCGGAAGGCGAGGCGGTGGGGCTGGTCGGCGAATCCGGTTCCGGCAAGTCCACCGTGCTGCGCGCGATCGCCGGGCTGATTCCGTATGCGGGCGGCGAGATCGTGCTGGCCGGTCGACACGTGGAGCGACGCCGCACCACGGCCGAGCGCAAGATGGTGCAGATGGTCTTCCAGGATCCCTACGGTTCGCTGCACCCCAACCAGACGGTGGACCAGATCCTCGCCATGCCGATCGCGATCCATCGCCTGGACGGCGGCGAGGGCCGCATCGCGCGGGCGCTCGCCGAGGTCGGGCTGGGTCGCGAGCACCGTTACCGCTATCCGCACCAGCTCTCCGGCGGCCAGCGCCAGCGCGTGGCCATCGCACGGGCGCTGATCCTCGAGCCGCGGGTCCTGCTGCTCGACGAGCCGACCAGCGCGCTCGACGTCTCGGTGCAGGCGGAGATCCTCAACCTGCTGAGCCGCCTGCGCCGCGACCATGGACTGACCATGCTGATGGTCAGCCACGATCTCGCGGTCATCGCCCATCTCTGCGAGCGCATCGGCGTGATGACCGGCGGCCAGCTGGTGGAGATCACCACGGCGACGGCGATGGCGAACAACCAGGTGACGCAGGACTACACGCGCCAGCTCCTGCGCTCCAACGCCGGCTTCGATCGTAGCAGCGTTTCCAGCGGTGAATTGGACGTGGCGGCTGGCTGAGCTTGCGAGCGGCCTTTGCACCGTGCCACGATCCGTGCGGCTTTCTCATGGGAGACGGACAATGAGAATCGGACTGAAACTGGCGCTGGCCGGCGCCCTGGCCGCACTGGCCTCGACGGCCGCGGCACAGACGAAATGGGACCTGCCGGCGGCCTACCCGGCGACCAATTTCCACACCGTGAACATGCAGAAGTTCGCCGACGCGGTGAAGGAGCGCACCGGCGGCAAGCTGCTGATCACCATCCATCCCGGCGGCGCGCTGTTCAAGGCGCCGGACATCAAGCGCGCGGTGCAGACCGGCCAGGCGCAGATCGGCGAGATCCTGATCTCGAACTTCGAGAACGAGGACCCGGTCTACGGTCTCGACGTCGTGCCGTTCCTCGCCACCAGTTACGCCGAAGCCAAGAAGCTGTGGATGGCGCAGAAGCCGGTGCTCGAGAAGAAGCTGGCCGCGCAGGGCATGATCTCGCTGTTCTCGGTGCCGTGGCCGCCCCAGGGCCTGTACGCCAAGAAGGAGATCACCCAGCTCTCCGACATGAAGGGCCTGAAGTTCCGCGCCTACAACCGCGGCACGTCGCGCATCGCCGAGCTGACCGGCGCACAGCCGATCACCATCCAGGCCGCCGAGCTCAGCCAGGCGCTGGCCACCGGCAAGGCCGACTCCTTCATCTCCTCGGGCGCGACTGGTGTCGACTCCAAGGTGTGGGAGCAGCTGACGCATTTCTACGATACGCAGGCCTGGCTGCCGAAGGACCTGGTGCTGGTCAACAAGGCCGCGCTCGACAAGCTCGACGAGGCTACGCGCAAGATCGTGCTGGAGGAGGCCGCGAAGGCCGAAGCCGCCGGCTGGGCCGAGAGCGAGCGACTGGCGCAGGGCTTCCTCGAGACCCTGGCGAAGAACGGCATGAAGGTCGGCCCGCCGTCGGCGAAGCTGGCGGGCGAGTACAAGGAGCTCGGCAAGAAGCTTACCGACGAATGGCTGGAGAAGGCCGGCGCCGACGGCAAGGCGCTGATCGACGCCTATCGCAAGATGTGACCCAACGCCGCGCGGGCGGCGTACCGCAGGGCCGGCCGGCATGGCCGGCCCTTTGCATTCTGGACATGGCAGAACAGGCGCGCGACACAGGGGCCAACAAGAAGGGGAAGACGATGCGCGACATCCTGCGCAGGCTCTACGACATCACCGGCATACTGGGCGGGCTCTTCATGATCCTGCTGCTGGTCTTCGTGCTGTACTCGGTCTGGCCGGGTGTCGGCCTGTGGATGCAGCAGAGCCTGGGCCTGCCCAATCCGTTCAACTACGTCGCGCGCTCGGCCGACGAGCTGGCCGGATATGCGATGTGCGCCTCGGCCTTTCTCGCCTTCGCCGCCACCTTCGGCCGCGGCGAGCACATCCGCGTCACCCTGATCCTGCAGCGCTTCGAAGGCCGCGCCCGGCGCGCGGTCGAGCTGTGGTGCCTGGGCGTCGGTTCGCTGCTCGCCGGCTATCTCGCCTGGTACTCGGTCAAGCTCTGCTACGTCAGCTGGGAGATCAACGACCTGTCGACCGGCCTGATCGCGATCCCGCTGTGGATCCCGCAGCTCGGCATGGCGATCGGTGCCGTGGTCTTCGCCATCGCCGTCGTCGAGCAGCTGGTCGTCGTGGCGCTCGGCGGGCCCCTCATGCAGGAGGTGTCCGCCGAGGACGCCCATATCGAGCGCTGAGGGCGATATGAGCGGATTGGACGCCCAGATCGCGCTGCTCGCCGTCGCAGCCCTGTTCTTCCTGTTCGGCACCGGCATCTGGATCGGTCTGTCGATGATCGGCGTATCGATCGCCGTGATGTGGATCTTCGCCCCCAATCGCCTGGCCGGCGACGCCATGGCGACGACGATCTTCTCCGACAGCTCGTCGTGGACGCTGACGGCGCTGCCGCTGTTCATCTGGATGGGCGAGATCCTGTTCCGCACCGCCATATCGGAGGACATGTTCCGCGGCCTGGCGCCCTGGATGCAGCGCCTGCCCGGACGGCTGGTGCACACCAACATCATCGGCTGCTCGATCTTCGCCGCCGTCAGCGGCTCCTCGGCGGCGACCTGCGCCACCATCGGCAAGATGACCGTGCCGGAGTTGCGCCGGCGCGGCTATCCCGACGAGATCGCCATCGGCTCGCTGTCGGGCGCCGGCACGCTCGGCCTGCTGATCCCGCCGTCGCTGATCATGATCGTCTATGGCGTGCAGGCCGAGGTCTCGGTCGCCAAGCTGTTCGCCGCCGGCGTCGTGCCCGGCATCATGCTGGCCGGCCTGTTCATGGGCTATGTCGCGGTCTGGGCGCTGGTCAACCGCGATCGCGTGCCGCCACGGGATCCCTCGATGTCGCTGGCCGCCAAGTTCAAGGCGTCCGGTTCGCTGATCCCCGTCGTGCTGCTGATCCTGGTGGTGCTGGGATCGATCTACGCTGGCATCGCCACCGCCACCGAATCGGCGGCGTTCGGCGTGCTGGGCTCCTTCATCATCGCGGCGGCGCAGCGCCGGCTCAATCTCGACACGTTCTGGCAGAGCGTGATGGGCGCCACGCGGCTGTCGGCGATGATCCTGCTGATCCTCGCCGGCGCGTCGTTCCTGAAGCTGGCCATGGGCTTCACCGGGCTGCCGCGCGATCTCGCCGAGTCGATCGCGGCCATGCACCTGTCGCCGGCGATGCTGATCGTCGTGCTGGCGATCCTCTACATCGTCCTGGGATGCTTCCTCGACGGCATCTCCATGGTCGTGCTGACCATCGCCATCGTCATGCCGATGGTCGAGCAGGCCGGCATCGACAAGATCTGGTTCGGCATCTTCATCACGCTCGTCGTCGAGATGGCGCAGATCACGCCTCCGGTCGGCTTCAACCTGTTCGTGCTGCAGGGCATGACCGGCAAGTCGATCTTCTGGATCGGCAAGGTGTCGTTCCCGTTCTTCATGCTGATGTGCATCGCCGTGGTCATCACCTATGTCTTCCCCGACCTGGTGATGTGGCTGCCCAACCAGATGGCGCAGGCGGCGCGTTAGCGCAGCCGCGCCGGACTCAAGGTCGCCTCGCTGACGCCCAGCGCCCGGATGTCCTCGGGCATGGGCTCGCCCAGCGCCAGCGCGGCCGACAGCCGGCCCATCGCCGGCGCGCTCTGGATGCCGTAGCCGCCCTGGCCGGCGAGCCAGAAGAAGCCCTCGGCGTCGCGGTCGAAGCCGACGACGAAATCCTTGTCCTTCACGAAGCTGCGCAGCCCGGCCCATTTGTTGCGAATGCGCGGCACCGTCAGCGTCGTGTGGGTCTCGATGCGGTCGACGGCGACGGCGATGTCGAGCTCCTCGGGCTGCGCGTCGCACGGTTCGCTGGGCGTCTCGTCGGCCGGCGAGCCGAGGAACTGGCCGACCTCGGGCTTGAAGTAGAAGCTCTCCGCCAGGTCGATGACGATCGGCAGGCGCGCGATG
>CAYNOF010000996.1:0-4328 GCA_964398335.1 uncultured Rhizobiaceae bacterium | reverse complement strand
GCTTCATCGGATCGCCGACCAGTTCCGGGTCGTAGCTGATCGTCGCCTTGTCGCCCTCGACGCTGAGCGTCCCCGCCGGGTCGCGCTCCTCGAAGATCTGCGGCGCGCCGTCGCCGGCGTACGAGCCCGGGCGCGGCGGCTGCTCGACCAGCTCACACGGCCAGTCGGCCAGCCGGGCGTGCTGCTTCACGCTGGTGAAGATGGCCAGCGCGCGCGCATGGCCGGACGCCGCGGTGGCGGGAAAGAACTCGGCCGACGGCGTGACCAGGGGCGACAGGCGGAGATCCGAAACGCCGCCCCGCTTCTGCAGGAGCCAGCGCCACGTCGCCGCCTGCCATTCCTCTTCCCCGGGCTCGAGGAAGCCCAACGATTTCCAGGGCCACAGCGCCATGTCGACAACCTAGCAGGCTCGCGCCGCCATCACTACCGCGGGGAAGCCTGGGACGGCATGCGTTCCGGATGCTTGCGCAGATAGGCGGAGGCGTTGCGCAGGTCGGTGTAGAGGTGGCTCTTGAGGAACGGCTTCGCCTGCTCGATGCCCTCCTCGCGCAGGCGGAAGAAGATCGCCAGCGCGTAGCACCACATGCGCTCCGGCAGATAGCCCTGGCGCGCGGTGCTCCAGCCCTGGTTGTTGCCGTGGAAGCTGAAGGCGCAGTTCGCACCGAAGAGGCCGAAGCCGAGATAGACCGTGACCAGATCGGTCGCCAATTCCTCGGCCTCCGGCCCGCCGGGCGGCGGTTCGGGCAGCGTCAGCAGCAGGTAATGGCCGAGCTCGTGGCTGAGCGTGGCGATCAGCGCCATGGGGTCGTCGAGCAGGCCCGGGTCGTAGGTGATGACGACCTTGCTGTCCTCGACGCTGAACGTGCCGCCCGGGTCGCTTTCCGTGAAGACCTGCGCCGTGACGGGACCCACGCGCAGTTCCGGCCGCTGCGCCTGCTCGACCAGCTCGCAGTCCCAATCGCCGAGCCGGGCGCATTGCTTCACCCGCTCGAAGATGAAGAGGGCGCGCTCGCGGCCGCGCGCATCGGTGGCGGGAAAGAATTCCGCGTTCGGCGTTACCAGCGGCGACTGCCGCAGATCGTCGAGGCCACCGAGGTTCTTCAGGAACCAGCGCCAGGTATCGGCCTGCCATTCCTCCTCGGCGGGTTCGAGGAAGGGCGACGACTTCCAGGGCCACAGCGCCATTCGTCTCCGTCTCCACCGCGGAGCGACTACTCCGCGGCCTTGCTGCGGGCCGCGAGTTCGGCCAGCACCTCCTGTGTGTGCTCGCCGAGCTTCGGTGCGGCGCGCAGCGATTTCGGGCGGTGGTGGTCGAAGGCGATCGGCAGCCCGACCACCTTCAGCCCGCCGGTCTCGCCGTCGCGCGGCGCCAGCTCGTGCACCAGGTCGACGGCGCCGAGCTGCTCCGTCGCCGCGAGCTCGCCGATGTCGTTGACCGCGGCGCAGGGCACGCCGGCCTTCTCCATCGCCGCGATCCATTCGGCGCGCGTCTTCTTCAGCATCGCGGCGGCGATCATCGGGATCAGCTCGTCCTTGTTGGCGACGCGCTGGGCGCTCTTCGAATATTTCGCATCGCTCGCCCAGTCGGGATGGCCGAGCACCACCGCGCAGCGCGCCCACAGCCGGTCGTTGCCGGGCGCCAGGCAGAGCGGCTTGCCGTCGGCGCAGTCGAAGGTCTGGTAGGGCACGATCACCGAGCCGCCGGTGCCGTGGCGCTTGGGCAGGGTGCCGGTGGCGAGATAGCCGTTGAGCTGGCCCTCGACCCAGAACACCGCCGAGTCGAAGAGCGAGGTATCGACCAGGCAGCCTTTGCCCGTCCGGTCGCGCTGGCGCAGGCCGGCGAGCGCGCCGATGGCGCAGAACAGGCCGGTGGCCTTGTCGTTGATCGAGGCGCCGCAGAAGGTCGGCGGATCCTCCGGCCGGCCGGTGACGCTCATCATGCCGCCATAGGCCTGCAGCAGCGGATCGAAGCCCGGCTTCATGCGCAGCGGCCCCTGGTAGCCGAAGGCCCAGATCGAGCAGTAGATCAGGCGGGGGTGGCGCTTGAGCATCGCCTCCGGCCCGACGCCGATCTCCTCGACCACGCCCGGCCGCAGGTTCTGGATCAGGACGTCGGCGGTCTCGCACAGCCGATGCAGCGTCTCGACGTCGGCGGCGAGCTTGAGGTCGAGCGTCACCGAGCGCTTGTTGCGGTTCTGGCCGTAGAAATAGAGCGAGGTCACGCCGTCGGGCCCGTAGGGCGGCCCCCAGATGCGCGCGTCGTCGCCGCCGTCGGGCTTCTCGATCTTGATCACGTCGGCGCCCATGTCGGCGAACAGCACGCCGGCCAGCGGCCCGGCCAGCGCCTGGCCGACCTCGATGACGCGGATCCCTTCGAGCGGCAGAGACATCACGATACTCCTTGAACGGGCCGCCGGAAGAAGGCCCACGGATCGCGCATGAACCGCGTGCGCGCCGCGTCCTGCGTCTGCGGGTCCCACAGCGGTGCCGCGGCGCGGCGCTGGAAGATCATATCGCGCCGCACGTCGGTCGTGTTGGCAGAGGTGCCATGCGCCAGGAAGCTGTGCGCGACGACGATGTCGCCGGCCGCCAGCCGCGGCACCACCATGCGCGACTCGGGCTGCAGCTGCTTCTGGCCGGCGAGCTTGGTCTCGCCCCAGTGCACCGGCGAATCGGCGGGCTGTCCGTGGAACAGCGCCGCGAACCGCTCGTGCGATCCCGGCCAGACGTGGAAGCCGCCGGCGGTGTCCGATGCGACCGGGGTCAGCGCCACGCCCAGCAGCACGTTGAAGACGCCGAGCGCCGGCCCGCTGC
The DNA here is from genome assembly GCA_964398335.1 of uncultured Rhizobiaceae bacterium. GTDB lineage: Bacteria > Pseudomonadota > Alphaproteobacteria > Reyranellales > Reyranellaceae > JAFAZJ01. Next base: position 1,514 of record CAYNOF010000996.1, on the reverse strand, counting down.
CGCCATCGACATGGAAGGCGCGGCCGACGCGGGCGCGCGTCGCGAAGCCGGGCATGGTTGCGGCCAGCTGCACGGGCTCGAGCGGCGGCGCGCTGTCGAGGATCTCCGATGTCAGCGGATCGAGCGCCGCGTGCACGATCGCCGCGAACGCCGGGTGCCGGCAGTGCCGGATCTCGCGCCACGACTCGTCCTTCGAGCGCTCCCAGTCGCCGTCGGGATGCAGCGCGGCGAGCGCGGCCGCCGCCTCCTGCGCCGCGCGCAGCAATCGCGCGTCGATCGCGCCCGACACGACCGTGTAGCCCTGGCGGATCAGTTCGGACCAGTGTCTCGTCTCGAACATCCTGTCAGCCTACCCGGCTGAGCTTGCGCTCGTCGAGGCGCTTGCCCGGCCCTGTCAGCCCGGGCCTGCCTTGCGGCGCTTCATCCTGAAATAAACGATCGTCGCGACGACAAGCGCCACGGCAACCAGCCAGATGATTTCGGTCGAGCCGTCGCCATTGTCCGGCGAGAAGCCGAAGAGCCGTTCGATGAAGTCCATTGCCCGTTCCTCCTGATGGTCAGGTGGCCGCCACGTGCGGCGCGCCCGCCTTGGCCAGCGCCGCGTTCAGCTTCGTCATGTCGGTGTCGACGATCGCCTGGAACCTGGCGATCTCGTGGTCGACCTTGCCCATGACCTCGCCCGACACCGCGACGGTCTGGCTGGTCGGCGGCCGGTCCGCCGTCGTCGTCATGGCGACCATGTCCATCAGCGTGTCGTTCAGCCCGGCCGGGTTGCGCAACACGTCGCGCACCGATTTGCGCTGCGGATCGACCATCACGCCCTCGATCGCCGACAGCTTCTCCAGGATCGCCGCCGCGCTCTTGCCCAGCGCGCCGCCACCGCTGGCAATATCGCCGAGCTGGCGCTTGGTGCGGCGCAGGCGGTTGACCGCCTGCTTGAGCTTCGAGATCGACTCGATCAGCGCCATGTGCAGGTCGTACTGCCTGGCGTACTCCGCCGGCGTGGTCGCCACGCGCGGGTCCTTGACCACCTCGAAGCGCTGCGACTGCGTCTTGCCGCCGACTACGAGGTCGACGCTGTAGCTGCCGGGCACGATGGTCGGGCCGGGCGGGTTCTCGGGATCGGGCGTCAGCGGCTTGGGCCGCGGCGGCGCCAGATCGTAGTCGAGCCGCGTCGGTCCGGGATGCTTGAGGTCCCAGACGTAGCGGCGCAGACCGGCCTTCTTGCCCGGCCGGCGCGGTGCGGCCAGCGCCTCGTCGTCGCTCGAGAAGCTGGCGATCTGCTTGCCCCTGGCGTCGCGGAAGGTCAGCGTCACCGGCCCCTCGGCGTCTTCCGCCAGCCAGTAGTAGACGATCGCGCCGTTGGGTGGATTCTCGCCGACGTCGAGGTGCTCGCGCACGCGCGTGCCGTCGGCGCGCTCGACCATGACCGTGCTGCCGTCGATGCCGAAGGCCGGGCCGTAGGCGATGCCGGTGCGCACGTTGGCGCCGGCGCTCCAGTGCAGCTTGGTGCG
>CAYNOF010000995.1:0-2573 GCA_964398335.1 uncultured Rhizobiaceae bacterium | reverse complement strand
CGGCACCATCGCCGGCGTCGATACCGCGGGCATGCTGTTCGTCGGCCCCAAGGGCGCCGGCGCGCGGCCGGGCCCGGCCTGCTATGGCTTCGGCAATACCGAGCCCACCGTCACCGACGCGCTGCTGGCGCTGGGCCGGCTGCGGCCCGGCCCGATCGCCGGCGGCGCGGTGACGCTCGATGCGGCGCTGGCCGAGACGGCGCTCGAACAGGCGATCGGCCGCAAGCTCGGCCTCTCCGTCGAGCAGGCCGCGTCGGGCGTGATCCGTCTGGTCGAGCAGAACCTGCTGCACGCCGTCGAGCGCATCTCGATCGAGCGCGGCGTCGATCCGCGACGCCTGACCCTGGTCGCGGCCGGCGGCGCCGGCCCGATGCACGGTGCCTCGGTCGGCCGCGCCCTGGGCTGCAAGCGGGTCTACGTGCCGCGTGTCGCCGGCGCCTTCTGTGCGCTGGGCATGCTGCACACCGATGCGCGCCAGGACTGGCTGCGCGTCTATGACGGCGACATCGACTCGCTCGATCCGGCCGCGCTCGCCGCCGCCTTCGCCGCGATGGAGACCGAAGCGCGGCGCACCTTGCACGCGGAAGGCTTCGGCAACGACCGCCTGCTGATCGTGCGCGCGCTCGACCTGCGCTATCCCGGCCAGCAATCCTCGCTGCAGGTCGAGGTGCCGGCGTCGGGCTTCGACGCCGCCGCCGTGCGCAGGGACTTCGAGGCGCAGCATCAGCGGCTCTTCGGCCATATCCAGCCGGGCGGCCGCATCGGCGTCGGTGCGCTGCGCGTCGCCGGCATCGGCCAGGTCGGCGCGGTCGATCCGCAGGGACCGCCGGCGGCGACGGGCGAGGTGAAGCCGATCGCGACGCGGCGCGTCTGGATCGGCGAGCGGGAAGGCTGGGCCGAGGCGAGGATCTACGCCGGCGCCGACCTGCGGCCGGGCCATGTGGTGCAGGGCCCGCTGATCGTCGAGGAAGCCACCACCACCGTCTTCGCCGGCCCGCACGATACGCTCGCCGTCGACACCTCGGGCAATTTCGACATCGCGCTGGAGCAGCCATGACCGTCGATCCGAGCACGCTCGATCCCATCGCGCTGGCGCTGGTGCAGAACCGGCTCGACCACATCTCCCGGCAGATGGGCTGGGTGATGACGCGCACCGCGCGCAGCCCGATCTTCAACCAGAGCCACGACTTCTCGTGCTTCCTCGCCGATGCGCACGGCACCCTGATCAGCCAGGCCGACGGCATCCCGATCCACACCGGCGGCGGCGGCTTCGCGGTGCGCGCCGTGCTCAAGGCCTTCGGCGGGCGCATCGAGCCCGAGGACGTGTTCCTGCTCAACGATCCCTACGAGGCTGGCGGCAACCACCTGCCGGACTGGGTGATCGCGCGGCCGGTCTTCGTCGCGGGCACGCTCGCGGCCTTCGCCTGCAATCGCGCGCATCAATCCGACATCGGCGGCGGCGCGGCCGGCACGTACAATTCCGAAGCGACGGAGATCTACCACGAGGGCATCCGGCTGCCGGTGCTGAAGCTGGTCGAGCGCGGCGCGATGCGCGAGGATCTGTGGGCGCTGCTCAAGCTGAACAGCCGCACGCCCGATCTGCTCGACGGCGACCTGCGCGCGATGATGGGCTCGACCCAGATCGGCGGCGAGCGCCTGCAGGCGCTGCTCGAGGAGTACGGGCTGCAGCGCGGCCTGGTGCTGATCGAGGGCGTGCTGGCGCATGCCGATCGCAGCTTCCGCAACGCGCTGGCGTCGCTGCCCTCAGGCGTCTGGCGCGGCGAGGAGCGCACCGACAACGACTGCTTCGAGATCCGCGACGTGTGGATCCGCGTCGCGCTAGACCTGCGCGACGACGGGCTGACCGTCGACTTCACCGGCACCGATCCGCAGATCAGGGGCTTCAAGAACAGCTCTGTGGCCAATACCTGGTCGGCGGTCTACATGGCGCTGGCCTCGTTCTTCGATCCGTCGCTGCCGCGCAACGAGGGCACCTTCCGCTGCGTGAGGATCATCGCACCCGAGGGCACGATCGTGAACGCGCGGCCGCCGGCGCCGATGACCATGAACACCGTGTTCATCGCGCACGAGATCGTGCATGCGATCTGGAACGCGCTGGGCAAGGCATCGCCCGAGCGTGCCTGCGCCGGCTGGGGCAAGAGCATCCACAACGGCAGCGCCGGCCGCATCGGCACGTCGCGGCCGTATGTGGCTTACCATTGGCATTCGATGGCCGGCGGCGGCGCGGTCGACGGGCGCGACGGCTTCAACCAGATCGGCCTGCTGATCGCGCTGGGCGGGCTCACGATCCCCAACGTCGAAGGCTACGAACGCACCTATCCATTGCGCATCAACAAGCACGAGTTCCGAACCGACGGCGGCGGCGCCGGCAAGTATCGCGGCGGCACCGGCATCCAGTACGAGGTCGAGGTGCTGGAGCCGGCGGAATTCTCGTTCCGCGGCGAGGGCCTGAACTACCAGACCGGTTTCGGCGTGCGCGGCGGCGGCACCGGGGCGGCCGGCAGGATGGAGCTGACCTTGGCCGACGGCACGGTGATCGCGCCGCCGAAGTT
>CAYNOF010000994.1:0-4794 GCA_964398335.1 uncultured Rhizobiaceae bacterium | reverse complement strand
AGCCCGAGTCCACACGCTCGACCTCCCGTGCCACCAGGCCATAGACGGTGTAGCTCGAGCCGGCGCAGCCGTACTTCTCGGGCAGGGTGCTGCCCAGCAGGCCCAGCGCGCCCATCTCGTTCATGATCTCGCGGTGGAACTTCTCGTGTCGGTTGGCCTCGATCACCCGGCTCATCAGCCGGTCCTGGCAGTAGTCGCGCGCGGCGTCGCGGATGGCGCGCTCCTCCTCGCTCAGCTGGTCGTCGAGGAAGAAGGGATCCTGCCAGTCGAAGGGCGCGGCGCCTTCCTTGATGCCCTTGGAGTTGGCGGCCTTCACGGCGCTGGCGATGGCGGACGACATGGCGAATCTCACCGGTTTCTGACGTTTGGGGGTAGCGTTCAGCGGCCCTCTTAACAGACGCCGGCACGGCGCGACAGGGGCGGCATGATTGGTGCTAGGATGCCGCCGTTCCATCGGGGTTCGCCATGCGGTTCGCGCGACCGACCATCGTTTTCCTGCTGATTCTGGCTGGCGCGCCGGCCGCCTGGGCGGATGGGCTGAGCCGTTTCCAGGAGCTGCTGGCGGCCAAGGGCAAGACGGACATGGTCCGCTTCACCAGCGGCTCGTCGCTGGGCGACAACGGCTTCGTGCTCGAGAACGTCGTCGTCACGCCGCCGCCCGACATGGTCGAGCCGGGCAAGGTGCCGGTGAAGCCGGTGCCGACACGCATCACGCGCGTCACCGTCGAGGCGATCGATTTCGACAGCATCGCGCGCGACAAGCCACCATTGTTCGTGCGCGCCCGCTTCGAGGGCATCGCGCTCGACGGCAAGGCGGCGCCCGAAGGCGCCATGCGCAAGTATCTCGGCGCGGATCTGGCGATGGCCGATGTGTCGGTCGCCTATCGCCTCGACGAGGTCAACCAGGTCCTCGAGCTGACGCAGCTCGAGATCGATCTGCGCGGCCTGGTGCGGCTGGAGCTGGCGCTGACCATCGATGGCGTGACGCCCGACGCGGCGGACAAGCCGAACAGCGCCGGCACCGCCAGCCTGCGCAACGCCTCGCTCACCATCCACGACGCGTCACTGCTGGCGCGGCTGGTGCGGGCGGTCGCGGACGAGGAGGGCGTGCAGCCCGAGCAGCAGGCCGAGACCCTGGCGCAGACGGTGCTGACGATGGTGGGCGGCGACGGTCCGATCACCCAGTCCGCCGCGCACACCGTGGCGGCCTTCCTGCGCGACTGGCAGCGCCCGCGCGGGCCGCTCGCCATCACGCTGAAGCCCGGCAGCCTGGTGACCTTCGGCGAGCTCGGCAGCATCGGCAATGCCGAGGAGGCGATGAAGGCGCTGGGCCTGGTCGTGACCTATGCCGGCACCACGGTGACGCCGCCACCGCCGCCGCCCAGCACCAAGCTCACCGGCCGCGCCGCGGTCGACCGCCTGATCGGCAACACCACGTCGGCGATGATCGACGGCCAGGATGTCGCCGACTATTTCGCGCCTGACGGCAACTATGTCTCGCAGGTGGACACGGTCACGGAGAGGGGGCGCTGGCGCGTCAACGACGAGGATCAGCTCTGCTACAAATTTGCCGATGAGGACGAGACCTGCGTCAAGGTCGAGGTCGAGGGGCGCAAGGTGAAGTACATCTACGACGGGGGCGACGAAGAGGAATACGAGCTCCACGACGGCAATCCGCGCAAGCTGTGAACCCTCGCCGCTTGCCCCGCGACCGACGTTCGGGTTTATATCGATACAATTAAGACACGGGGGAGCATGGAGTATTTCCTTCAGCAGCTTGTCAACGCGCTGACCCTCGGCGCGATCTACGGCCTGATCGCCATCGGTTACACGATGGTCTACGGCATCATCGGCATGATCAATTTCGCGCATGGCGAAGTGTTCATGATCGGCAGCTTCATGGCGCTGATCGGCTTCATCATCTGCGCTACGCTCGGCATCAGCTGGGCGCCACTGGCCGTCGTGCTGGTGTTGCTGCTGGCAATGGTCTTCACTGCTTCCTATGGCTGGGCGATCGAGCGGCTGGCCTACCGGCCGCTGCGCGGCTCCTTCCGGCTGGCGCCGCTGATCTCGGCCATCGGCGTGTCGATCGCGCTGCAGAACTATGTGCAGCTGGTGCAGGGCGCGCGGCCCAAGCCGCTGGTTTCGATGGTGCACGGCGGCTTCATCCTGCTGAGCGGCGACGGCTTCGACGTGCGCGTCTCGTGGCTGCAGATCATGATCGTGCTGGTCACGCTCGCGCTGATGGTGGGTTTCACCACGCTGATCAACCGCACGGCGCTGGGCCGCCAGCAGCGCGCCTGCGAGCAGGACATGAAGATGGCCGCCCTGCTGGGCGTCGATGTCGACCGCACCATCTCGCTGACCTTCGTCATGGGCGCCGCGCTGGCCGCCGTCGCCGGCATGATGTTCCTGATGTACTACGGCGTGACCGACTTCTTCGTTGGCTTCCTCGCCGGCATCAAGGCGTTCACCGCCGCCGTGCTGGGCGGCATCGGCTCGCTGCCCGGCGCCATGCTGGGCGGCCTGCTGATCGGCCTGATCGAGGTCTTCTGGGCCGGCTACTTCTCGAGCGAGTACAAGGACGTCGCCGTGTTCGGCGTGCTGGTCCTGGTGCTGATCTTCCGGCCGACCGGCCTGCTCGGCAAACCCGAGATCGAGAAAGTCTGAGATGCCGGGTCTGTCGCTGGCCTTGAAGGACGCCGCCCTCACCGCAGGTGTGGCGCTGGCACTGGGCATCTTCGTCACCGGCTTCCGCACCGCCGACCAGGGCGCCGCAGGCCTGCAGTTCGACTATCAGGTCATCGACGTGCTGGTCGCCTGTGTCGCCATTTTCATCGGTCGGCTGGGACTGAGCCTGTCGTCGAGGGTGCCGCTGGCGACGATCGGTCTGGGCATCGTGGCGCTGCTGCTGGGCCTGTTCGCGCCGACGCCTTCGGATTTCCTCAGCGTGGTCTTCGCCGGCGCCGGCATCATGCTGATCCTGCGCGGCGGCTGGAATCTGCTGCGCAGCACGCAGGGTGGCGCGCGGGAAGTCGCACGCGCCACCGATGTCATCCTCGGCTCGACCAAGCGCGTCTTTCCGTGGCTCGGCGCGGCGCTGTTCGTGATCGCGCTCGTTCTGCCGTTCATGCCCTTCGCCGACCAGAAGGTGATGGACCTGGCGATCCTGATCCTCACCTACGTGATGCTGGGCTGGGGCCTGAACGTCGTCGTCGGCCTGGCCGGACTGCTCGACCTGGGCTACGTCGCCTTCTACGCCGTGGGCGCCTATTCCTACGCGCTGCTGGCGACCCAGCATGGGCTCAGCTTCTGGATCTGCCTGCCGGCGGCCGGGATCATGGCCGCGTTCTTCGGCGTCCTGCTGGGCTTCCCCGTGCTGCGCCTGCGCGGCGACTATCTCGCGATCGTCACCCTGGGTTTCGGCGAGATCGTGCGCCTGATCCTGCTGAACTGGACCGACTTCACCAACGGCCCGGCGGGCATCGGCGGCATTCCCGGCGCGACCTTGCTGGGCCATCCCTTCGCCGAGACCGCGCCCGAGGGCACGACGACGTTCCACCAGTGGATGGGCATCGAGTTCAGCGCCAACCACCGCCTGATCTTTCTCTACTTCGTGGTCCTCGGGCTGGCGCTGATCACCAACTTCGTCACCCTGCGCCTGCGCCGCCTGCCGGTCGGGCGCGCCTGGGAGGCACTGCGCGAGGACGAGGTCGCCTGCCAGGCGCTGGGCATCAATCCGACCAACACCAAGCTCACCGCCTTCGCCATCGGTGCGATGTTCGCCGGCATCGCCGGCACGTTCTTCGCCACCAAGCAGCGCTTCATCAGCCCCGAGAGCTTCGTCTTCATCGAATCGGCGATCATCCTCGCCATCGTCGTGCTGGGCGGCATGGGCAGCCAGCTCGGCGTCGTGCTGGCCTCGGTGCTGCTGATCGGCCTGCCGGAATGGTTCCGCGATCTCGGCCAGTACCGCATGCTCGCCTTCGGCCTGGCCATGGTCCTGATCATGGTCTTCCGGCCGCGCGGCCTGATCGCCCATCGCGATCCCACGGTGCGCCTCAATCCCGGCGGGAGCGGGCATTGACCGCACCGCTGATCCGCGTCGAGCACCTCACCATGCGCTTCGGCGGCCTGGTGGCGGTGGGCGACGTGTCGTTCGACGCCCAGCCGCGCCAGATCACCGCCATCATCGGCCCCAACGGCGCCGGCAAGACCACGGTGTTCAACTGCATCACGGGTTTCTACCGCCCGACGGTGGGACGCCTGTCGCTGCACCACGACGGGCGGGAGTATCTGCTGGAGCGCATGGCCGGCCACCAGATCGCGGCCAAAGCGCGCGTGGCGCGCACGTTCCAGAACATCCGCCTGTTTCCCGGCATGAGCGTGCTGGAGAACCTCCTGGTGGCCCAGCACAACAAGCTGATGCTTGCGTCGGGCTACACGCTGCTGGGGCTGGTCGGTCTGCCGAGCTATCGCCATGCCGAGGCCCGCGCCATCGACAAGGCGCGGGCCTGGCTTGACCGCATCGGCTTGACCGCGCATGCCGACCGCGAGGCGGGCGAGCTGCCGTACGGCTACCAGCGGCGGCTCGAGATCGCCCGCGCCATGTGCACGGATCCGCTGCTGCTCTGCCTCGACGAGCCCGCGGCCGGCCTGAACCCCCGGGAATCGGCGGAGCTCAACGAGCTGCTGCTGTCGATCCGCGAACGCGACGGCATCGGCGTCCTGCTGATCGAGCACGACATGAGCGTCGTGATGAAGATCTCGGACCATATCGTCGTCCTCGACTAT
>CAYNOF010000993.1:0-1344 GCA_964398335.1 uncultured Rhizobiaceae bacterium | reverse complement strand
CGACCTGCGCGCGGCGCCGGCGCTCAGCGTGGAGGAGATCCGCGAGCGCATGAGCGGCAATATCTGTCGCTGCGCCGCCTATCCCAACATCGTCGCCGCGATCATGGCCGCCTCGGCCGGGAGGCCGACATGAGGCCGTTCACCTATGAGCGCCCCGCCGACATCGCCAACGCGACGTCGGCAGGCAGCGTGCCCGGCGCGCGCTTCATTGCCGGCGGCACCAATCTGCTCGACCTGATGAAGATCGACGTCGAGCAGCCGGCGCATCTCATCGACGTCTCGCGCCTGCCGCTGGGCGAGATCACCGAGACCGAGGTCGGCGGCCTGCGCATCGGCGCCATGGTCAGCAACGCCGATCTCGCCGCCGACGCACGCGTGCGCGAGCGCTATCCCGTGCTGTCGCTGGCGCTGCTCAACGGCGCCTCGGCGCAGTTGCGCAACCAGGCGACCACCGGCGGCAACCTGCTGCAGCGCACGCGCTGCCCGTACTTCTACGACACCGCGAAGCCGTGCAACAAACGCCAGCCCGGCTCGGGCTGTTCGGCGCTGCAGGGCTTCAACCGCATGCATGCCATCATCGGCGCCAGCGAGGCCTGCATCGCCGTGCATCCGTCCGACATGGCCGTCGCCATGGCCGTGCTCGATGCCGAGATCGAGATCCGCTCGCCCGGCGGCGCCGCCCGCAAGGTGGCGATCGACGAGTTGCTGCGACTGCCGCAAGACGAGCCGCAGCGCGATCACACGCTGAGCACCGGCGAGCTGATCACCGCGGTCACGCTGCCGCCGCCACCGCCGGGAGCGCAGACCTATCGCAAGGTGCGCGACCGCGCCTCGTTCGCCTTCGCCCTGGTGTCCGTCGCCGCCGTGGTCGATGCCGAAGGCGGCCGCGTGCGCTCGGCGCGCTTCGCACTGGGTGGCGTCGCGCATCGGCCATGGCGCTCGCCGCCGGCCGAAGAGGCTCTGAGCGGCATGGCCGCGCGCTACGCCACCTATGAGGCTGCCGCCACCGTGGCGCTGACCGGCGCGCGCGGCTGCGGCAACAACGATTTCAAGATTCCGCTGGCGACCCGCACCGTGGCGCGGGCGCTGTCGGACGCAACCGCGCGAGGCTGACATGGCCAACAACCATATCGGACAGCCTGTCGATCGCATCGACGGGCGCGCGAAGGTGACGGGTGCGGCGCTGTACGCCGGCGACGCGCAGGCGACGCGCATGGCGCACGGCATGCTCATCACCGCCACGATCGGCAAGGGTCGCATCGCCCGTATCGACGTGGACGAGGCGCGCGCGATGCCCGACGTGCTGTTGATCATGACGTACGAGAACTCGCCCTCCCAGGCGCC
>CAYNOF010000992.1:0-1279 GCA_964398335.1 uncultured Rhizobiaceae bacterium | reverse complement strand
CGCTGCTCGGCCTGTTGTCGCTCGGCCTGGCTCAGCGCGGCGCCTTCGGCGGCGATTCCTTTGTCGCCGGCGCGATGGTCGCGGTGGTCGCCAGCATCGCGCTGTTCACCGCCTGGCCGGTGCTGCGCATCCTGCTACAGGCGTTCAATACCTCCGACGGGGTCTTCGCGCCGGCGTTGCTGGTCGAGCGGCTGACGACCGCGAAGATCTGGAGCCTGCGCTGCCTGTGGGGTGGCGGCCACTGCGGCGTGGCGTGGAATACGCTGTTCCTGGCGTTGTGCTGCGGCGCCGGCACCACGGTGCTGGGCCTGGCCTTCGCGCTGATCGTCACCCGTACCGGCTTTCGCATGAAGAAGACGCTGCGCGTGCTGACGGTGTTGCCGATCATCACGCCGCCCTTCGTCATCGGGCTCGGCCTGATCCTGGTCTTCGGCCGCGCCGGCATCGTCAACCAGGCGCTCGACGCCTGGTTCGGCATCGCGCCGACGCGCTGGATCTACGGCTTCCAGGGTGTCTTCCTCTCGCAGCTCTTCGCCTTCACCCCCGTGGCATTCCTGGTGCTGATCGGCGTCGTCGAAGGCGTCAGCCCGACGCTCGAGGAAGCCTCGCAGACCCTGCGCGCCGATCGCTGGGACACCTTCCGCACCGTGTCGCTGCCGCTGATGAAGCCCGGCCTGGCCAACGCCTTCCTCGTCGGCTTCATCGAGAGCATCGCCGATTTCGGCAATCCCATCGTGCTGGGCGGCGACTACGGCGTGCTGTCGACGGAGATCTACTTCGCCGTGGTCGGTGCGCAGCTCGACTACGGCCGCGCCGCGGCGCTGGCGCTCCTGCTGCTGGCCTGCGCGCTGGGCGCCTTCTTCCTGCAGCGCCATGTCGTCGGCACGCGCTCCTACGCCACCATCGCCGGCAAGGGCGATGCCGGCCTGCCGGTGCCGATGCCCGACGGGCTGCGCCGTCTCGCGCAGTGGATCGCGCTGCCCTGGGCAGGCTTCACCATCCTGCTCTACGGCTTCGTGCTGGTCGGCGGCTTCGTCAGGATCTGGGGCCGCGACTACACGCCGACCCTGCAGCATTACGCCAAGGCCTTCTCGGTCGAGAGCGGGCCGGGCGGGCTGATCTGGACCGGCGCGGCCTGGGGCTCGTTCTGGACCACGGTGAAGCTGGCGGCCATCGCCGCGCCGCTCACCGCGCTGCTCGGCCTGCTGGCCGCCTGGCTGCTGGTGCGCCAGCGCTTCGCCGGTCGCACGGCGCTCGAGTTCGCCACGCTGTTGTCGTT
>CAYNOF010000991.1:0-1444 GCA_964398335.1 uncultured Rhizobiaceae bacterium | reverse complement strand
CGGCGACGCCCCGGCCGAACTCGGTGTAGACGCCGTGCGGATGCGGGTTGACGAAGCCCTCGGGCGGGAAGTTCCAGTACTTGCCGCGATGCTGGAAGGTGTCGTGGGTCAGCGCCTTGACCACGACATCGACGAACTCCGTGAAGTACTCGCGGTTGGCGGTATCGGCGGGCGAGTCCTTGTTCCACGGGCCCACGGCGTTGAGATCATCGCGGATCTTGAAGTTCTCGACCCAGCGCGCCTGGTAGCCGCGCACCAGGCCGACGCCGAAGCGGCCGCCCAGCATGTTGTCCATGGTGGCGATGTCCTCGGCGACGCGCAGCGGGTTGTGCGTTGTCGACACGAAGCCGCAGGTGATGACGCGCAGCCGCTTGGTGTGCTTGCCCAGCCACATGCCCATCAGGCGCGGATCGTTGGAGATCTCGAAGCCTTCGATCTGCAGGTGATGCTCGGGGTGGCCGAAACCGAAATAGCCCGCATCGTCGGCGAAGCGCGCGTACTCGGCGATCTCGTCGAGCATGCGCTGGTAGAGCTCGGGCTTGCGGCCGGCCATGCCGGCCTCCAGCTCGTGGCGGCGGCCGACGGTGCAGTACATGAACAGGCTGAACTTCATCGCGCCGCTCCCTATTCCGCCGCCTTGGGCAGCACCAGCGACCGGGTCCGCTTGTCGAGCCACCAGCCGTATTCCTGCGGCCACATCGCGAATGACGGATCGCAGCCCAGCTCCTGCGCCGCGTGCAGCGCCCAGAACGGATCGTAGAGCGCCTGGCGGCCGATCGCGATCAGGTCGGCATGGCCGTCCTGCAGCACGGCTTCGGCCTGCCTGCCGTCGAGGATCAGGCCCACCGCCATCGACTTCACGCCGCCCTTGTTGCGTACCGCCGCCGCGAACGGCACCTGGAAGCCGGGATGGCGCGGGATCGGCTGTGCCGTCGCGGTGTTGGTGAGCCCGCCGGAGGAGCAGTCGACGACGTCGACACCGAGTTCCTTCAACGCCTGTGACAGCGCCACGGTGTCGTCGAGGTTCCAGCCATCGGCCCCGTCGAGCGAGGAAACGCGGAAGAACAGCGGCTTGTGCTGCGGCCACGCGGCGCGCACCGCGCGGGTGATCTCCAGCGCGATGCGCATGCGACCGGCACGGTCGCCGCCATAGGCGTCGTTGCGCGTGTTGCTGACCGGCGAGAGGAACGAGGCGATCAGGTAGCCGTGCGCGCCGTGGATTTCGGCGACATCGAAGCCGGCGGCGTCGCCGCGCTTCGCACCCTGTGCGAAGGCCTCGACGATGCCGCCGATCTCGGCTGCCGTCAGCGCGCGCGGGATCAGCCAGCCCGGCGCCACCGGCTCGGCGGTCGGCCCGACGACCTCCCAGGCGCGGCGGCCCTTGGCGAAGTCGGTCTCGTTGAGCGGACCGTTGCCCTCGGGCACCGGCTGCATCGAGCCCTTG
>CAYNOF010000990.1:0-1752 GCA_964398335.1 uncultured Rhizobiaceae bacterium | reverse complement strand
CGTCAGCACGGTACGCTCGCAGAACGCGGCGTGACCGGCTGATCGACCGGTATTGAGGGGGACCGCATGGCGACCGACGCAAGAGTTCTTTTCCGCGACGGCAATCTCGACGGCGCGATCGAGGCCGCCACCGCCCAGGTGCGCGACAATCCCAACGATGCCGAGGCGCGCGCGCTGCTCGCCGACTTCCAGTGCTTCGCCGGTGCCTTCGACAAGGCCGACCGCCAGCTCGACATCATCGGCACGCAGAACACCAAGCTGGCCGTCGCCGTGGCGCAGACGCGCCAGGTGATCCGCGCCGCCATGGCGCGCCAGGAGGTCTTCGAGAAGGGCCGCGCGCCCGACGTCGTGACCGAGCCCGACGGCTTCGTCGCCGCCAGCCTGCAGGCGCTGCTGGCGCTGCGCGAGGGCGACGGCAAGAAGGCGCAGGCGATCCTCGCCGAGGCCGAGGAGGCGCGCGTCAAGGTCGTCGGCAAGCGCGACGGCGACAAGCCGTTCGACGATTTCCGCGACGCCGACGACCTCAGCGCCGGCATCCTCGAGGTGATCTCGGTGACCGGAAAGTACTTCTGGGTGCCGATGCACAAGGTCGTGTCGATCCGCTTCGAGGAAACGGCGCGGCCGCGCGATCTGCTGTGGCGGCCGGCCGCGGTCGAGGTGCGTGACGGCCCCGAGGGCGTCGTCTACATTCCCGCGACCTATCCGACGACTCCGACCGGCCCCGAGGCCACGGCGCTGCGGCTCGGCCGCGCCACCGACTGGCAGGGTGCCGAGGGCGAGGTGGTGCGCGGCGTCGGCCTGCGCCTCTTCGTCGTCGGCGAGGACGGTGTCGGCATCGACGAGCTGTCGGAGGTCGACTTCGAGACCGCGAGTGCCTGACGAGGACCCAGTACCGTGTCCATGAACGACAAGGACACCCCGCGTGCGCTTCTCTCCCTGCTCGACCGGCTGATCGACGAGGATCCCGAGAATCAGGTCGAGCTGCCGCCGACGCCGACCGAGGCGCTCGACAAGCTGCGCGAGGGCGTGCGCCGCGACGTCGAGGCGCTGCTCAACACGCGCGAGCGTTGTCGCGGCTGGCCCGACGTGTTCGGCGAGATCGACGAATCGGTGGTCGGCTACGGCATTCCCGATTTCTCGATCACCTCGATCGCCGGCGGCAACTGGCGCACGACCGTCTGCCGGCAGATCGAGGCGGCGATCCGACGTTTCGAGCCGAGGCTGTCGATGGTGCGTGTGACCCTGCCGGAGAAGGGCGACCGGCTCGACCGCTCGGCGCGCTTCCGCATCGATGCCCTGCTGTCGGCCGATCCGGCGCCGGAGCCGGTCAGCTTCGACACCGCGCTCGAGCCGACGACGCGTCGGGTCGACGGCGTCCCCGGACCCTGAGCGCGCCGGGGACGACCGCCATCAGCGCTACAATCGCGAGCTCGAGTTCCTCCGCCGCCAGGCAGGGACTTTCGCCGACGCGCATCCCAAGGTCGCCGGCCGGCTGCGCATCGGTCCGGAGATGGCCGACGACCCGCATGTCGAGCGGCTGATCGAGGCGGTGGCGCTGCTCAATGCGCGCGTGCGGCTGAAGCTCGAGGACGAATTCCCCGAGCTCACCGAGGCGGTGCTCAACGCGCTTTATCCGCACTACCTGGCGCCGGTGCCGCCGATGGGCATCGTGCGGCTGGAGGCGTCGACGGCGCTGTCCGAGCCCTATGAAATCGCGCGCGGCACCGAGCTCGATACCGGTGCGATCGACGG
>CAYNOF010000989.1:0-1629 GCA_964398335.1 uncultured Rhizobiaceae bacterium | reverse complement strand
AGATCGCTTCTGCCCGGAAATCCGATGCCGCCGGGCCCCAGGGCGAACCAGCGGAATGCGCCTGAACGATCCGCGACCGCAGCGAGCAGCGCGGCGAAGGCGAGGACCAGCACCATCCCCGGCAGCACCATTCGCTTGCGGCGCACGACATACTCGGCCAGGGCCCACGTCACAGCGGCAAAGACCACTGCCTCGATCACCGGATGCGATGACCACCACAAGGCACGCGCCGCGAGCCCACCGGTCAGCATCGCCAGGCCGACGGCGAGGAACACGTCGGCGAAGGTGCTGACGATGCGGAAGCGTTCGCCGCTGGCCGGCGGCGTCGTGCCCTGGCTGGCGAAGGCCGCCAGCGAATCGGCGGTCTCGCGATCGATCACGCCGGCCTCGACCGGGAGGTCGAGGTCGACCGTCGCGATGTTGCGGTCGGCCATGTCGGAGCGCTCCGTCAGAGCTTTTCGACGACGACGTTGGTGTTGGTATAGACGCAGATGTCGGCGGCGATCTTCATCGCCTTGCGCGCCACCGCCTCGGCGTCGAGGCCCTCGACGTCGATCAGCGCGCGCGCCGCGGCCAGCGCGTAGTTGCCGCCCGAGCCGATGCCGATCACCCCATCCTCTGGCTCCAGCACGTCGCCCGTGCCGGTCAGCACCAGCGACACCGACTTGTCGGCCACCGCCATCATCGCCTCGAGGCGACGCAGGTAGCGGTCGGTACGCCAGTCCTTGGCGAGCTCGACGCAGGCGCGTGTGAGCTGGCCGGGATGCTGCTCCAGCTTGGCTTCGAGGCGCTCGAAGAGGGTGAAGGCGTCGGCGGTGGCGCCGGCGAAGCCGCCGATGATCTGGCCGTTGCCCAGCCGGCGCACTTTGCGCGCGTTGGACTTCATGACCGTTTGGCCGACGCTGACCTGACCGTCGCCGGCCAGCACCACGCTGCCATTCTTGCGCACGGCGAGGATCGTCGTGCCGTGCCATACCGCGGATTGGGAAGGATCGCTCATGGCTGCCTAGATAGGCATGCGTGGGGCAAACTCCAAGTCCTGTGGAACAACCGACCCTCCTGGTGAGTTCTCCATCATACAGGTGCCGGCAGAGGAGAGGCTCTGCGACGGTTTGCTATGGTCGGCGCCAGGTAGTTCCCCGTCGGCGTCGAGGACGCCAGGGCAGGACAAGGAGCCTTGCACTGGTTCTCTACGGTCGGAGCCGGGAGGTCCCGCGTCTGCCGCGCTGTCGCGAAGGGCGGATAAAGAACTCTGCGATGGGTTGCTATGGTCAAAGGGTGATGGCGGGGCGGTGTCCGCCTGATCCGGCTCGCTGACGCGCGTCACCTGGTCCGCAGACGGATAGCGCAGCCGTGCCCGCTTGCCGACCCGCTGCAGCTGGTCCCAGTCGACGACCGCGACGTAGTCCTGCCCGTCGACGCTGTAGATGCGCACCAGCCCCCGCGCCGCCAGCTCGTCGATCATGGTGCGCACCGCTTCATTGCCGATCTCGTCGCCGGGGAAGACCTGCATGCGGATCGTGCGTGGCCGCAGCGGCTGCACACCGCCATCGTCGGCAAAGTTCCAAAGACCGATGAACAGCAGGCGTGTCATCGGCGCACAGTCGATGACGGCCTCCCAGGTCCAGA
>CAYNOF010000988.1:0-4692 GCA_964398335.1 uncultured Rhizobiaceae bacterium | reverse complement strand
GCCTGAACCACTCCGGATGGTCGCGCAGCCAGGGATGGTCGGGCGAGCACTGGATCGCGAAATCGAGCGCAATCTCCAGCCCGTGCGCATGCGAGGCCGCGACCAGACGGCGGAAATCCTCCGATGTGCCCAAGGCGGGGTGGATGGCGTCGTGGCCGCCCTCCTCGCCGCCGATCGCATAGGGACTGCCGAGATCGCCGGGCTGGGCACTGAGAGCGTTGTTGCGGCCCTTGCGGTTGCGTGCACCGATGGGGTGGATCGGCGGAAAGTACAGCACGTCGAAACCCATCGCGCGGATGCGCGGTAGGGCGGCGATGACGTCGTCGAACGTGCCATGCTGCCGCTCGTCGTCGGTAAGCGAGCGCGGGAAGAGTTCGTACCAGCTCGCGAACCCCG
Source organism: uncultured Rhizobiaceae bacterium (assembly GCA_964398335.1). Taxonomy (GTDB): domain Bacteria; phylum Pseudomonadota; class Alphaproteobacteria; order Reyranellales; family Reyranellaceae; genus JAFAZJ01. The sequence goes on along the minus strand of CAYNOF010000988.1, from coordinate 4,296 downwards.
CCTCGCGCCGTTCGACCTCCAGCGCCACCGGTGTGCTCTGCACGGCGAAGGCGCGTGGATCGGCGCTATCGACCAGCGTGCGCATCTCCGGCGACAAGAGCGCCTTCACCGTCGTCTCGGTCGACGCTCCGTTGAGCATGCCCGACACCTCGGCAAACTTCGTCGCCGTGCACGGCACCCGACGATCCGCCAGCATCCGCAGATACGCGCGCGCATCCGCGACGTCAGCCGTGACGTCGACCCCAGCCTCGTGCCGCGCCTCGATGGCGTGGCGGATCGAGCCGAACTCGTCCCACCAGCCCTCGACCGCGAATTCGTGCCGTCCGATACGCAACGGCGTGAAGGAGGCGCGCCACCGGTCATTGCCGAGGAGCTCCATCGGTACCCGCCGCCATTCCGGCTCGTCGGCGGCGCGCCACAGCAGCTCGGCGCGCAACAGATCGTGGCCGTCGGTATAGACATCGGCCTCGGCGACGAGCGGCCGCCCGACAATGCGCGTCGCGGCGAAGGGACCGCCGGCGACCGATGGCGACAACTTCTCCACCACGATGCGCGGCGCGGATGCGGCCGCCAGTACGTCGCCGGCGGCATCGGGGCGGAGCACCGGCTTGGCCGGCTCGAGCACCAACGCAAGCACGTCACCCGGGGCGAGCGACGCGACGGATTGCCTGATCGCCAGCCCGCCCACCGCAGGCTGCGCCATGCCGGCCATCGAGTGTTCCTGTACGAGATCGGTGTTGATGGCGATGGCGACTCCCGTTCTGGCAATGCGGGAATCCTCGGCATCGACGCGGCACAGCACCGAGACCTTCGCGCCGGGGCCGGTGACGCTGATCATCTGGCCACGCAGCTCCGCCGCCCGGCCATACGTCCTGCCCAAGGCCTCGATCTCGGCATGGAGATCGCCGCTGCCGTCGAAATCGTCGGGCACCGAGCGAACATCGACCCGCCGCGTCGCCAACCTCTCGAAACCCATCGGCATCAGCCAGCCATTGCCGGTCGCGGCCGCGATCTGCGCGGCGTGCCGAGCCAGCACGATGCGCGCCTCGGGAGTGGCGGCACGCGCAGCGACGCGCTCGCCGAACGGCTCCTCCATCGGCACGATGACCGGCGCGATGCGACGCAGCCGCTCATGCTCCTCGGCGTACCAGCCGGCGCGCCCATCCCACCACGGCGCCGAAGCAAAGACGCCGGACAGACCGATACCCGCCAGGGCTTCGAGCCGCGGCCAGTCGAGTCCCGGTGTCCAGGCGTAATGCGCCGCCTCGGGCACGCCGCACACGATCGCCTTGAGTGTCGCCGCCGGCACCGCACCGAGTCCCAGCAGGCGGAAACCGGCGACGCCCTGCTGCACGAGGCACGACAGGCGCTCGATCCACTCCTCAGCGAACCACCCGTAATCCACCGCGTCGTTCAGCGACACGATCAGGCCGCCGGATGACACGGCGCGCGGATCGCTGGTGCCGCTGGGGTTCAACGGGCGGTAACGGTCGGGAAAGGCCTGGGCCAACCTGTGGGTGACGGCGATGCGGTCGAGCGCAACATCGACCAGCAGGCGCAGGCCCGCCTTGTCGCAGTCCGCGGCGAGGCGCGCGGCGGCGGCCCCGACCGGCCCGCCGATCACGGCTTCGTCGTGATCAATGGACAGGAAGGGATCGGATTCGGCGTGCCGGAACAGCGGCGGCAGGCAGATCGCCTCAAAGCCCATGCCGCGGGCACGTCGAAAATGCTCCAGCCAAGCGTCCGGCGATCCGGCGAGCGCGGGATGGAGATAGTAGAGTCTGGCAAGCCCGGTCGGCGACAGGCGCTCTGGCATGGGAAGATATCGCGGGTCGGCGCAAATGGTTGCGCGCCGTGTGGATGGCTACTCGGCGGCTGCCGCTACCAGGGCGAAACCGTGCGACGGACCCTCGAGGGGCAACGCGGGCGGCTTTCTCCTCGCGACGCGCAAGTGCCGCGCGGCAGGATGCTTCTTTTGACGCGTCAGCGCCGCCAGATAGGTCTCCGCCCACCAGTCGACATCACGCGCCTCGAGATCCGCGGCCAGCCGCGCGTGACGTTCCTGGCGCTCCTCCAGCGGCATGGCCAGTGCGGCAAGGATCGCCTCGGCGACCTCGGTCTTGTCGAACGGATTGACGATCAGCGCATCGGCCATCTGGCGCGCCGCCCCGGCGAAACGCGACAGCACCAGTACGCCGGGATCGGCCGGGTCCTGTGCCGCCACGTACTCCTTGGCCACCAGGTTCATGCCGTCGCGCATCGGTGTGACCAGGCCGACCGCGGCGTGACGGCAGAGACCAGCCAGCACCTGGCGCGAGAACGCGCGCTTGACGAAGCGGATCGGCACCCAGTCGAGGCTGCCATGCGCGCCATTGATGCGGCCGATGCTCTGGTCGATCTGGCGCTCGAGCGCGTCGTATTCCGGTACCTCCGAGCGCGAAGGCGGCGTGATCTGCAGCAGCACCGCCTGGTCGCGCTGCTGCGGATCGGCGAGCATGCACTGCTCGAAGGCATCGATGCGCTCGACGATGCCTTTGGAATAGTCGAGGCGGTCGACGCCGATCACCAATTTGCGATTGCCCAGGCTCAGCGCTGTGCGGCGCACCAGAGGCAAGGCAGAGGCCCGCTCGGCAAAACGCCGGAATGCCGTGGCATCGATGCCGATGGGAAAGGCCTGGACCTGGATGGTGCGTCCGTCGAGGCGCAGTCGCCCGCCGCGACTCCCGGTCACGCGGGCCTGCTCGACCAGGCTGCGCGTGAGATTGCCGGCGTCGGTCGCGGTCTGCAGGCCGATCAGGTCATAGGCCGCCATGCTGCGCAGCAGCTGATGGCAGGCGGGAACTGCGCCGAACACCTCGATCGGTGGCCAGGGGATGTGGTGAAAGTAGCCGATGCGGTTCTTCACGCCCATCTCGCGCAGGATCGAGGCGAAGGGCAGCAAGTGATAATCGTGAACCCAGATCACGTCGTCATCGCGCAACACGGGCACCAGGGCTGCCGCCAGCTTGCGGTTGACGCGCAGGTAACCTGCATAGTCGTTGCGCGAGAATTCGGTGAGGCCCAGCCGATAGTGCATCGCGGGCCACAGGACGCGGTTGGCGAAGCCCAAATAATACTCTTGCCGATCGATCGGCGTCAGGTCGACCTGCTGGTACTCGATGCGCCCGTCGATGGTGGCGCGCAACCGGCCGTCGTCCTCCTCAACGACGCCGCCGCTCCACCCGAACCAAATGCCGCCGCGTTCCCGCAACAGGTCCTTCAGCGCAACTGCTAGACCGCCGGCGGCTGCCTTCTCCCCGCCGCGCGGCGACGGGACGCGATTCGACACAACAACAAGACGCATGGAGGCTCCCCCGACTCGCGATGTCCACAGGAACGCCGCAGTTCGGGCTAAGTTGCCGCTGACACTCCCCGTCTTCTGCCGACCAAGAAGCGGCTTGATGTGGCGTTCAATTCGACCAGCCGCTTTATCAGCTTCTGCGCCGCGAAGCGTCGCTGCAGCATGACGGACCGGCAACGCGTGGAGCTGCGCGGCATCGAAATCAACGCCATAGCATAGCATAGAATCCATATTAACTAATTGATATAATTTACTAATTTCAACTGATGATGTCCCCTGGAAGTGCTCTGATCGCGCTCCGAAGGTTCCAAGCGAGCGGGAAATGACTGGCCACCGATCACTTCACCGCCGCGGGCCTGCTGATGGCAGATGTCGCAATTGGCCCACTTCGCCGCTGCCGACGCGCGCAGATCGGCTGCTGGCCAGCCTGGGGATCGATCGTCACCGCCTGGGCAGGGTGAGCCGGTAGTCGAGCAACTTCTTCTCCAGGATCGGAATGGCCGCCGCCGCATCACCCGACCTGCATTGCTCCATCGCCCAGATGATCGTGGGATTGGGCATGACCGCCGTGCCGCTGCCCGTCGAGCCGACGTAGCGCTGCACCATGCTGGCGAGCTGGGCACAGTAGGCGGCATCGCTGCTCTGCGCCGCTGCGGGGCCGGCCAACGCAGCGCAGGCGACGAGCAGCGCGGCGATGCGCGGTCGGCTCCAGCTTGCGCCCATCGTAGGTGATGCCGTCATCTCGCTGCTCCTTCGTGCCCGGTCGTTTCGAGCGAACCATGGGCAGGAAGTAGTGCGCGCGTGCGATCGATCCAATTACGTTTCGAAGATGTAGGCATGAGCAAAGCTCGCGCTGAGCGGCTCCAGGCCCGGGCGTGTCACGATCTTGTCGCCGAAGATTCACATCCAGCATCAACGCGCTGCGCTTTGCTCAGGCCGCGTGTTGCTTGGCGTAG
>CAYNOF010000987.1:0-4780 GCA_964398335.1 uncultured Rhizobiaceae bacterium | reverse complement strand
TCCATCACCTATCCGGCGGCCTACCGCACGGCGATGACGGGCGCGCGGCTGCGCGAGGTCCTCGAGGACGTCGCCGACAACCTGTTCAATCCCGACCCCTACCTGCAGCAGGGCGGCGACATGGTGCGGGTCGGCGGCCTGTCCTACGCCATCGACGTCGCCAGGCCGGTCGGCCAGCGGATCTCCGACATGACCCTGCTGCGCACCGGCCAGCGCATCGAGCCGGAGAAGACCTACACCGTCGCCGGCTGGGCCTCGGTCAACGAGGGCACCGAGGGGCCGCCGATCCATGAGGTCGTGACCAACTACCTGACGGCGGCCAAGACCGTCACGGTCGAGGAAAACCGCCATGTCCGCGTCTCGGGCGCCGATCCGCGGGGTGTGATGGGTTGAGTCTCCGATCCCGCCTGTGCTAGGCGCGCCTATGGTTTCGCAGGAGGGCGTCCCATGAAGTGGCTTGGCCTTGCCGTCGCGGGCATGATCGCGGGCTTCGTCGGATCGTCGGCGCAAGCGCAGGACGTCAGTGCCGGCGAACGGCTGTTCAAGCGCTACTGCGGCGTCTGCCACGTCGCCGAGAAGGACACCACCCGCCGCATGCAGGGTCCGAACCTGTGGGGCCTGGTCGGCCGCAAGGCCGGCTCGGTCGAAGGCTTCCGCTACTCCGACGCCAACAGGAACTCGGGCATCGTGTGGACCGCCGAGACGCTCGATCCCTACCTCACCGACCCGCGCGAGGTGGTCAAGGGCACCATCATGGCCTTCGTCGGCGTCAAGAAGCCGGACGAGCGCAAGGCGATCATCGAGTATCTGTCGAGTCTCAAATGACAACGACACGCCTCGTTCGCGCGGACTCGAAGATCGCATCGGCCAGCACCGCCATCGCCACGCCCGACTCGGCGTTCGCTTCCGGCTGAACGCGCCGGCCGATGGCGTCGAGGAAGATCGCGAACTGCGCCGCCATGCCCTGGATCGGCGAGAGCGGCATGAACCCGCGGCGCTGCGGGCTCTCGTACAGCGGCATCCAGCCGCCGTCGTCCTGCGGCATCAGCAGGCATTTGCGCGTCGAGAGCGCATCGATCATGAAATCGACCGAGGCCTGTCCCCGGTCGCCGGTGATGGTGAGCCGCTTGCGCGAGAAGGCGCCGCGCGCGAACTCGTCGGCGTGCTCGCCCGGCACGATGCACGAGGCATCGACCCGCGCCACGGGACCGTCGGTCCAGTTCAGCGTGATGGCAGCGATATCCTCGAAGCCGCGGCCCAGCCGCCCGACCAGCGTGGCCGACACCTCGTCGGGCAGGCGTCCCAGGATCCAGCACATCAGGTCCAGCACATGCACCGCGTCGTTGAGCACGACGCCGGCATCGCGGCGCGGCCGCTTCAGGCTGATGAACTCCGCCACGATCATCGACATCGCGCCGACGCCCGAGCTGCGCACGTGCTCGCGCAATGCGCGCGCGGCCGGATGGATGCGCAGGAGGTAGCCGACCTGCACGATGCGTTGCCGCGCGCTCGCGCGCTCGGCGATCGCACGCGCCTGCGCGGCGCCCATCGCCATCGGCTTCTCGATGAAGAGATCGCGGCCGGCGTCCAGGGCGGCCAGCGCGATCTCGTGATGCAGGTCGCTGGGCGCGGCGATGTCGAGCGCGTCGCAATCGCCCAGGGCCTCGCGCCAGTCGGCGACGATGCGCGCCCTGGGATGGGCCTTCGCCGCCGCCTCGCGCGCCGCCGGCGAGGGGTCGGCGATGGTCAGCGCGGCTTCGTGCTCGAGCGCCGACCAGGCGCGCGCGTGCTGCGTGCCGAAGGCGCCGTAGCCGACCTGCAGGATGCGCGGTGCGGTCAAATGCCGAACGCGGCGCGGGCGTTGTTGCCGAGGATGCGCGGCCGCGCCGCATCAGGCATCGCATCGACCATGTGCTCGAGCTCCTGCAGGTAGTCGCCGGTGTGATCGGGATGCGGATAATCGCTGGCCCAGAAGAAGCGGTCGGCGCCGTACAGATCGAGCAGCCCCGGCACGGTGCGCTCGTCGGGATCGGCGGAGATCCAGACCTGGCGGCGGAAATAGTCGCTGGGCTTGTGCTTCAGCGGCGCGCGGCCGCCGATGAAGGTCGAGGTGACCACGCCGTCGAGCCGGTCGAGCCAGTAGCCGATCCAGCCGGCGCCCGATTCGAGGATGATCAGCTTCAGGCCGGGGAAGCGGTCGAAGGTCGCGAACTGGAAGAAGCTGGTGAAGGCCTCGCGCACGCCGTTGCCGGCCGACACCGAAGCCAGCAGCGACATGCGGTGCTGGTCCTCGAAGCGCTGGCCGCGCAGGCGGAAGGGCTCGAAGGCGGGATGGATCGCGATCGGCACGTCGAGCTCGACGGCCTTGGCATAGATCGGATCATGCACCGGATCGCCGTGCGCCTTGCGCGTCCAGGTGAAGGGCACGACGAAGGCGCCGCGGCAGCCGTCCTTCACCGCGCGCTGCAGCTCGGCGGCGGCGGCAAGCGGATCACCCAGCGACAGATGGGCGATCGGCACCAGCCTGCCGCCGGACGAGCGGCAGAAATCGGCGATCCAGCGGTTGTAGGCGCGGCAATAGGCCTGCGACAGCTCGGCATCCTCGAGCTCGGCCTCCCACAATATGCCCAGGGTCGGGTAGAGGATCGCCTTGTCGAGGTTCTCGGCCTGCAGCAGCTTCAGGCGCTCGGCCGCATCGCAGGCGCCGAACGGCATGTTCGCGGCATAGGTCTTGTCGGGATGCGGCCTGAAGGCCTCGAGCTCCTTCTGGCCCATGCGGCCGAGGGTCGCCGGATAGCCCTTGCGCGTCATCTTGGAGGGCTGGCCGCCGATCTCGAGGTACTCGAGCCCGCCCTCGTCGCGCCTGATGCGCAGCGCGCGGTCGCGATAGCGCGCCTCGATGTAGCTGTCCCACAGGTCGCCGGGTTCCAGCACGTGGCCGTCGGCATCGATGGCGCCGGGATGCTTGAAGCGATGCACCGAGGAGAGATCGAACACCGGCTGCATGGCTGCCTCCGCCGCGATGGTTTCCACCCTGCCCTGCGAGGATAGGGGTCGCACAGGTGGCGGGCAAATTGCATCATTCCGCATGGTGCGGTGACGGAGCGGACCATGAAGCGTTTGATTCTTGCGGCGGCAATCCTTTCGAGCCTGGCGGTGTCCGCGGCGGCGCAGACAGTGCTGCGCGTGGGCATCGCCAGCGATCCCGATGCGCTCGATCCGACGCTCTCGCGCACGGTGGCCGGCCGCCAGGTCTTCGCCGCGATGTGCGACAAGCTGATCGACATCAACGAGAAGCTCGAGTTCGTGCCGCAGCTGGCGACGTCGTGGGAATGGTCGACCGACGGCCGCGCGCTGACCTTGAAGCTGCGCCCGGGCGTGCTCTTCCATGACGGCGAGAAGATGGATGCCGCGGCGGTGAAGGCCTCGCTCGACCGGCACCTCACGATGCCGGGCTCGACCCGGCGCTCGGAGATGGGGCCGATCAAGGAGATCGTCGCCAGCGCGCCGGATACCGTGACGATCGAGCTCAACCAGCCTTTCGCGCCGCTGGTCGCGGCGCTGGCCGACCGCGCCGGCATGATCATGTCGCCCAAGGCGATGGCCGCGCTGGGCGACAAGTTCGCCAACGCGCCGGTCTGCGCCGGCCCGTTCAAGTTCGTGCGCCGCGTCCAGCAGGACCGCATCGAGCTGGAGAAGTTCGCCGGCTACTGGGATGCCGCGAACATCCATTTCGACCGCATCATCTACCTGCCGATCACCGAGAACACGGTGCGGCTCAACAATCTGCGGGCCAACAGCCTGGACCTGATCGAGCGCGTGCTGCCCAGCGACGTGGCCGATCTCAAGAAGGACGCGCGCGTGAAGCTGGCCAGCGGACCGAGCCTCGCGGCGACCTACATCTCGTTCAACATCGCCAATGGCCCGCGCGCCCAGGCACCGATCAACAAGCTGCAGAAGCTGCGCGAGGCGATGGACTGGGCGATCGACCGCGAGGCCCTGGTGCAGGTGCTGTCGGATGGCGTCTACCTGCCGGGCAACCAGTCGGTGGCGCCGGGCACGGTGTTCTATTCCAAGAGCATCCCGGTGCCGAAGCGCGATGTCGCCAAGGCAAAGGCGCTGATCAAGGAAGCGGGCTTCGATCGCGTGAAGGTGCACATGTCGGTGCCCAACACGACGGAGTTCAAGCAGGCCGCCGAGATCATCCAGGGCATGGTGGGCGAGGCCGGCTTCGACATGGAGATCCAGCTCTTCGAGACCGCCACCCTGCTGGCCGACTGGACCGCCGGCCGTTTCGAGAGCCTGCTGATCCTGTGGAGCGGCCGCGTCGACATCGACGGCAACATCTACAGCTTCAACGCCTGCGACGGCGCGCTCAACGGCGGCAAGTACTGCAACCAGGAGGTCGACAAGCACCTCAAGGACGGCCGCGGCCGCGTCTACCTGCCGGCACGGCTCAACGCCTACGACGACGCGGCGAAGATCTATCTCGCCGAGCGGCCCTACATCTACCTGTTCCACCCCACCAACATCTTCGGCATGTCGGCCAAGCTCGACGGCTTCCGCGTGGTCGCCGACGGGCTGATGCGGGTGCAGGGGCTGAAGTTCAAATAGCGGCGCGGCCCAAACGCCGCGAAAGCCGCGCGCTCTCGTCTGCATCCCGCGACCCGGATTCTATGGTTTGCCCTTGTCTGCGCCATGGAGCCGGCCGGTTGCCTCTCCCCGCCTGCGGGGAGCGGGAGATCACGACGCGGCCCGATTGCTATGGCTTTCCATCGTC
>CAYNOF010000986.1:0-1641 GCA_964398335.1 uncultured Rhizobiaceae bacterium | reverse complement strand
CTTGCCGTACTGGTTCACGCCCGTCGGCCCGTCCGGGAACTCGACCGGCTCGTCCGGCGTCGGCGAGCCGCCACGGCTGCGCGGCACGGTGCCGGTCGCCATGCCCTCGGCGCGCGGCCGGCCAGCGAGCGTGATCAGCGCCACCTTGCACTTGCCCGCCGCGATCGCCTCGGCGGCGTGACCGACATGCACGACGTAGGACGAGCCGCCGACGTCGGTGGAGTCGAAATGCTTGAGCTTGGTCAGGCCCATGTAGTCGGCCATCGACATCGGCCCGAGGCCCGGTGCGTCGCCGGCGCAGAAATAGGCGTCGACGTCGTCCTTGCTCAGCCCGGCGTCCTCGAGCGCGCCCTTGGCGACCTCGGCATGGATCATCGCCAGCGACTTGTCGGTGGCCAGTCGCGTCGGGTGCTCGTAGATGCCCCCGATATAGGCCTTGCCCTTGATGCTCATGCGGCCGGCTCTCCCTTGTGCAATGCAAGCGGCGCGCATGTTGGTGGATTTCATGGCCCCGGTCGAGCCGGAGCAATTCGCGCTGCGGAAACATCTGGTTTGCACCAGACGACGCAATGCTGACATGCCGCAGCTTCGGCGGGGCGCCGCCTGCGGTATGATTGCTGCATCTCCCGAGACACCGACACCCTGGACCGACCCATGAACATGCACGCGGACGCGAACCAGCTTGCCACCATGAAATTCGCCGTCGGCCAGCCCGTGACGCGCAAGGAAGACCCCACCCTGCTGCGCGGCCAGGGCCGTTACACCGACGACATCAACTTACCGGGCCAGGCCTATTGCGTGATGGTGCGCAGCCAGTACGCGCACGGCATCATCAAGGGCATCGACACGTCCGCGGCCAAGCAGATGCCCGGCGTGCTGGGCGTCTGGACCGGCGTCGATCTCGACGCGGCCGGCTTCGGCCCGCTGAAGACCATGATGATCCTGCCCAATCGCGACGGCACGCCGATGAAGACGCCGACGCGCCATTCGCTGGCCACCGACAAGGTGCGTTTCGTCGGCGACCCGGTGGCCTTCGTCGTCGCCGAGACGCTGGCGCAGGCCAAGGACGCCGCCGAAGCGGTCGAGGTCGACATCGATCCGCTGCCGGCGGTGACCGACGCACGCGCCGCCGCCGAGCCCGGCGCACCGCTGGTCTTCGACGACGTGCCCAGCAACATCTGCCTCGACTTCCACGCCGGCGATGCCGAGAAGGTGGCCGAGGCCTTCGCCAGGGCGGCGCATGTCACGCGCCTGCCATTGGTCAGCAATCGAATCGTCGTCAGCGCCATGGAGCCGCGCTCGGCGATCGGCCACTACGATCCCGCGACCGACCGCTATACCTTCCGCGCCGGCAACCAGGGCGCGTTCGGCCTGAAGCACCAGATGGCCCAGCTGCTGAACGTGAAGCCGGACCAGGTGCGCGTGCTGACCGGCAATGTCGGCGGCTCCTTCGGCATGAAGGGCTCGCCCTATCCCGAGTACGCCGGCCTGTTCCACGCCTCGAAGATCCTGGGCCGGCCGGTCAAGTGGACCGACGAGCGCTCCGGCAGCTTCGTGTCGGACCAGCACGGCCGCGACCATGACTTCACGGGCGAGCTGGCGCTCGACAAGGACGGCAGGTTCCTCGCCGTGCGGCTCACC
>CAYNOF010000985.1:0-6078 GCA_964398335.1 uncultured Rhizobiaceae bacterium | reverse complement strand
TCGGGCTTCGGCGCCGACGGCCCGCTCGGCGGCTATCCGGGCTACGACGCGATGGTGCAGGCGTCGGCCGGCCTCGTCTCGGTCAACGGCGCGCCCGAAGCCGGGCCGGTGCGGTTCGGCGTGCCGGTGGTCGACCTGTCGACCGGCATGAACGCCTGCATGGGCATCCTGATGGCGCTGTTCGAGCGCTCGCACTCCGGCAAGGGGCAGTTCGTCGACGCCACGCTGTACGACAGCGCCATCGCGCTGCATCAGCCGCACGCGCCGAACTACCTGATGGCCGGCGTGAAGCCGAAGATGCACGGCAACAGCCACGGCAACCTCGCGCCCTACGCCAACTTCCCGACCAGGGGGCGCAACATCGTCATCGGCGCCGGCAACGACGCGCAGTTCCGCAAGCTGACGCAGATGCTGGGCAAGCCGGAGATGGCCGACGATCCGCGCTTCAAGACCAACAAGGATCGCCTCGCCAACAAGGCGGCGATGGAGGCCGAGCTCGCGGCGCTGACCAGGGACCGCGACGGCGAAAGCTTCGCCGAGGAGCTGATGCTCGCGGGCGTGCCCTCGGGCGCGGTGCTGGAGGTGCCCGACGTGCTGGAGCATCCGCACACCAAGCACCGCAACATGGTCTGGGAGAAGGACGGCTATCGCAACGTCGGCAACCCGATCAAGCTCTCGCGCACGCCGGCAGGCGTGCGCAGCAAGCCGCGGCGCTTCGGCGTCGATACCAAGGCGGTGCTGAAGGAAGCGGGTTACAGCGACGCCGACGTCGCGTCGTTGCTGAGCGAGGGTGTGGCGCTGACCGAGAAGAAGGGCTGAGCGCACGCGCGATCAAGCGCGATCGCCGGCGGCGTGGTAGCAGCCGCCGCACCAGGATCGAGAAGGGGATCGAGCAATGGCAATCGCGGAGTACGAGAAGCTGGATGCGATGGCGCTGAGCGCCCTGATCGCCAAACGCGAGGTGACGGCGTCGGAGGTGCTCGAGGAGGCCATCGCGCGCGCCGAGAAGCTCAACGGCGCGCTCAACGCGATCACCATCCCGCTCTACGATCTCGCGCGCAAGGTCGCCAAGGGATCGCTGCCGCCGGGGCCGCTGTCGGGCGCGCCGTTCCTGCTCAAGGATCTCGGCGCCCTGTACAAGGGCACGCGCTCGACCGGGTCGAGCAAGCTGTTCGCCGATTTCGTGGCGCCGCACGACGCCACCATCGTCGCGCGCTATCACGCCGCCGGCCTGGTCACCTTCGGCAAGTCGGCCTCGCCCGAGATGGGGCTCGCGCCGTCGACCGAGCCGGTGATGTACGGCCCCTGCCACAACCCGTGGAATCTCGGCTACAGCTCGGGCGGTTCGTCGGGCGGCGCGGCGGCCTGCGTCGCCGCGCGCATCCTGCCGATGGCGCATGCCACCGACGGCGGCGGCTCGATCCGCATCCCGGCCTCGGCCTGCGGCCTGTTCGGCGTGAAGCCCACCCGCGCGCGCAACCCCAGCGGCCCCGATGTCGGCGAAGGCTGGGGCGGCCAGAGCGTCGGCCATTGCGTCAGCATCAGCGTGCGCGACAGCGCCGCGTTGCTCGATGCCAGCCACGGTCCCGATATCGGCGACCCCTATTTCGCACCGGCGCCGGCCGGCAGGTTCCTCGACGAGGTCGGCCGCGATCCGGGCAAGCTGCGCGTCGCCTTGTGCGTCGAGCCATGGAACGGCGAGCCGGTCGATGCCGAGTGCCGCAAGGGCACCGAGGATGCCGCGAAGCTCTGCGAGTCCCTGGGCCATACGGTGACGATCGCGCGGCCCGAGTTCGACGTGGAGCAGTTCCGCGACGCCACGCGCACCGTGATCGCGGCCAACGTCTACGCCACGCTCGCCGGGCGTGCCAAGGCGCTGGGCAAGACACTGGAGCCGACCGACGCGGAGCCGCTGACCTGGTCGATGGCCGAGCTCGGCCTCAAGCACACCGCCGCCGACTATGCCGGCGCGATCACCGTCATCCATCGTGTCGGCCGCGCCGTGGCGCGCTTCTTCCAGCAGCACGACATCCTGCTGACGCCGACCATGTGCTCGCCGCCGTGGCCGCTGGGCGTGCTGTCGCTGTCGAGCAAGGACTTCGACGCCTACCTCGTCGCCGTCAACCGCTCGATCGGCTTCACCGCGCTGTTCAACGCCGCGGGCAATCCGGCGATGAGCGTGCCGCTGCACTGGAGCGCGTCGGGCCTGCCGATCGGCATCCAGTTCGTCGCCCCCTTCGGCGACGAGGCACGGCTCTTCCGCCTCGCCGCGCAGCTCGAGCAGGCCAGGCCGTGGAAGGACAAGCGCCCGCCGATGGTCGCATGAGGAGCGCACCATGACTCCGAGCGAGATCCAGGCCGCCGCCGTCGCGTTGCTGCGCGCGCGCTTCACGCATACGCAGGTGACGCCATCAGGCCCCGCGCCGGCGAGCGAGGACGACGCCTACGCCATCCAGGACGTCGTCGCCAACGGCTACCGCCCGGTCGACGGCTGGAAGACCGGCGCGAAGACGCCCGAGGCGACGCCGAACTGCGCGCCGCTGCTGAGGGGCAACGTGATCGACGGCCCGGCGAGCTTTCCTGCCGCCAGCATGGCGATGCTGGGCGTCGAGGCCGAGGTCGCATTCCGCTTCGCGCGCGACATCACCAGCGCGCCGTCGGACGAGGCGGTGCTCGACGCCATCGGCTCGGCGCACGTGGTGATGGAAGTCGTCGACACGCGGCTGGCCGACTACAAGTCGCTCGATCCGCTGTGGGCGCTGTCGGACAACGGCATGAACAAGGCGCTGGTCGTCGGCCCGTCCTTCGCCGACTGGCGCACGCACGACTACGCCCGCCAGCCGGTGAAGCTGATCGTCGACGGCTCGCCGCTGGTCGACAAGGTCGGCGGCCTCACCGGCGGCTCGCCGCTGCGGCTGGTGCAGTGGCTGGCGAAGCACGTCGTCGCACGCCGCGGCGGCATCCGCGCCGGGCAGATCGTCACGACGGGCTCGTGGGTCGGCCTGCAATTCGTGCAGCCAGGCGCGACGGTCGAGGCGCAGTTCCCCGGCCTGGGGTCGACCAGCGTCACTTTTCCGGCTTGATGGCACCGCCGGCGTCCCGCCGGCTGACAAGAAACATATCCGAGATCAGGCTATGCTGGCTTGATCCTGGTTCGCCGCTGGCAACTCATAGCCCTCCCCCCTTGTGGGGGAGGGTTGGGTGGGGGGTGCTCAGGACGAGGTAGCGCGTGTGTAGCCCCCCCTCCCCAGCCCTCCCCCACAAGGGGGGAGGGGGAAGATGGAATGATCCGCGCGCTTGGCCTCAGCCGACGTTTCATACGCCGCGGGTCCGCCTGGCCGGTGATAACTCATGAAGATGCCGACGGAACGCCGGCGGTCCCCGTCAGGCCCGCTCGCCGCCGAAGCGCGCGACGATGTCGTCGGGGATGCGGGTGGCCTTCAGCTTGCCGGGTTGCCCCGCGACGGACGTCGTCCAGCAGCGTGTCTCATGACCGCTGGCGACGGGCGAACCGTCGAGGCGCGCGACGGCGTGCGAGACACGGAAGGAACTGTTGCCCCAGCGCTCGACGACGCTGCCGACGACCAGCGCGTCGCCCGGCATGACCGTCGACTGGAACGCGCCGGCGGCTTCGAGGATGGGGATCTCGACGCCGCCGAGATCCTCGCGCATGGCGCGGCGGTCGAGCCCGATGGCGCGGAACAGGCGCCAGCTGCCCTGGTCCCACCAGCGGAAATAGGTCGGGTAGTAGATGATGCCGGCGGGGTCGCAATCGCCCCACTCCACCGTCACGCGGTGACGCACCGAGATGCCGCGGCCATCGACTCCCGGCACGACATCGAAATCGTCGTGGCTCGACGGCAGTGTGCTCACTCCGCCGCCTTCGCCAGGGCCGGCGTGCGGTCGCCGATCTCTCCCAGCGTGCGCGACAGCGACAGGCCTTCGGGGTCGGCCAGGGCGGCGACACGCGCCGAGGCCACCGCGTCGGCGGCGAGCGCTGCCGGCAACCTGCCGGCCAGCGCCGGCTCGATCGCCGCGCGCGCGATCGCGGCGTAGTTGGCCGAGCCGCGGCGATGGGTGTCGCCGTAGCCCTTGATCAGCCGCGCGCACTCCGCGATCTCCAGCGCCAGTTGCGGCGAGAGCGCGACGGCACGCGCGATGGCGTCGAGCCAGCGCTCGATCTGCGCCTGCTCCTCCTGGAAGCGCAGGCTGCGCGGCCGCCACCAGCGCAGCTTCGAGAGCGTCCACAGCCGCAGGAAGCCGGACACCGACGTCGTGTTCACGCGCATCGACCAGTAGGCCTTGTTCAGCCGCCCGGTGCGCTCGCCCCAGCGGATGAAGGCGCGGCCCAGGCCGGGCGGCAGGATCGCGGCGATCTCCTCGATGCCCGGCTTGAAATGCTCGGTGAGCACGACCGGCTCGTGCGCCTTCGCGCGCACCTCGCGGCGCACGCGTGCGAAGCGCTCGGCCGAGACCTTGGCCTGGGCGACGCGGATCACGTCCTCGAACGACATGCGCACGGCGAGATGGCGCGCGCTCTCGCGCAGCAGCCGGTCGTCGGCACCCGCCTTGCGCAGGCGGTCGAGTCGGTCGAGGTAGAGATCGGCATAGGCGAGATCCTGGTAGTACACCAGGCGGCGCACGCCTTCCTCGATCACGTCGAGCGCCTCGCCGGCGAAAATCGTGCGGGCGCGGGAGAGCGGGGCCTCGGCGCCGGCATCGCGCGCAGCGCGCTTGGCCGCTTCGCGGGCCATCTCCTCGAGATCGCCGCGCGCATGCGCCTGGCCGAAGGCGAAGCCGGCGAGGTTGGCCTCGACCGCCTTGCCGCCCTCGCGGATCGCCGCCTCGTAGTGCGACGCGGCCACCGGCGTGCGGCCGCTGCCGGCGAGCGCGCCCAGCAGCACGGCGTTGAGCACCGAGCCGCTGTCCTCCGCCGCCTGCTCCATGTCGAACAGGATGCGCTCGCGGCTGTTGTCCTTGACCACGCGCAGCAGCCTGGCCGCGTCGTAACGGCCATCGCCCATGCCCATCTTCTCCGCCGTCGAGAAGACGCGATGGGTCGAGCCGATCAGGATGGTGCGCTCCGGCGACATGAAGCCGTTGGCCGCGGCGCGCGCCGCCTCCAGCAGTTCGGTCGCCATCATGATGTCGACCTCGCCCAGCGCCGGGTTCAGCGCCAGCACCGGCGCGCTGTTGCTGCGCCGCGTGCCGTCAGGCGGGATCATCTCGATGTAATAGGTCGTGGCGCCGGTGCGCTGCGCCACGCCGGGGATCGAGGTCATCTGCACCGCGAGCCCGGCACCCTGCGCCGCGCGCACGATCCAGTCGGCAAGCACGCCGCCGCCCTCGCCGCCCATGGCGGCGATCAGGAAGGCGACGCGGTTGGTCTGCACGGCCTACTCCGCCGGCTGCGTCGCGGGCGCCGCTGCCCTGCCCTGCAGCGCGCCGATCACCGTCTTGCGCAGCGTCCACAGGAGGCGGTCCCACCAGGACGGATTCTGCACGATGTCGGCCTTGTAGAAACTCGGGCAGAGCACGGCGGCATCGGCGACCTCGCCGCACAGGCCGCAGCCGACGCAGGAATTGATCACCGCGGCGACCGGATCGGTGCGCAGCGGATCGGGGCTCGGCTTGATGGTCAGCGACGGGCGGCCCGACAGGCGGATGCAGGAATGATCGCCGGTGCAGACCTCGTCGTCGACGCCGTAGCGCGTGCGCACCACGCGCTCGCCGCGCGACAGCGCCGCGGCCTGCAGCGGGCGGATGCGGCGCTGGCGCGCGAGCTGACATTCGCCGTCGCCGATGATCACCTTCAGCCCGCGCTCCTTGGCGGTGAAGGCCTCGCGCAGCACCTTGATCATCTCGCGCAGCGAGTAGGTGTGCTGGATGCGCAGCCACTTCACGCCCACGGCGCGCAGAGTGTTGGCGATGTCGGAGGTCTTCAGGTCGTCGCGGCGGTTGCCGGCGCTCGACGGCAAATACTGCGCGCCGGTGGCCGAGGTGTAGCCGTTCTGCAGGATGATCAGCACGCCGTCGCCGCGATTGAACAGGGTCGAGGACACACCCGACAGCAGGCCG
>CAYNOF010000984.1:0-1337 GCA_964398335.1 uncultured Rhizobiaceae bacterium | reverse complement strand
GACACGAGGTCGCTCGAACGCACGCTGGCCGAGTCGCTGGGGTTGCGCGTCGAGATCGACCGGGTTGGATCAGGCGAAGAAACCAGGATGACGATTCATCTCGAGCACTTCGACCAGCTCGACATGGTCGTGCAGCGATTGACGCGGAAGCAGGCCTAGAGCGGGTTGTGTTCGCTGTGAATCGGGATTCCCTGGTGGGGCGAAAGGTGATTCAAGAAGCTGGCTGGGTTGGAGGCCAGCGCAGATGGCGCATCCTGAAGAGCTTCGCATTCGCGTCGTGAAGGCGGTGGTGGAGGATGGGCTGTCGCGCAACGAGGCGGCAGCAGTCTTCCGGGTAGGCATCGCCACGGCGATCCGCTGGGCGGCGGCCTACACAGCGGAGGGACGCACCAGCGCCCTGCCGCTGGGCGGCGACCGCCGCTCAGTGCTGAAGCCGCATCGTGACTGGCTGCTGGCGCTGCGACGCCAGGAGAACGACCTGACGCTGGAGGCCATCGGCGGGCGGCTTCTGGCCGAGCATGGCGTCGCCGCCGACAAGTCGATGCTGTCGCGGTTCTTTGCCGCCGAGGGGATCAGCGTCAAAAAAAACCGTGCACGCCAGCGAGCAGGAACGGCCGGACGTGGCCGCGGCGCGTGCCGCATGGCGAAGGAGCCAGCCTGACCTTGTGGGCCGGCTGATCTTCCTCGACGAGACCGGTGCCCGTACCGACATGACGCGCCGGCAGGCCTGGGCGGATATCGGCAAGCGCGCCCTGGGCCGGGCGCCGGGTGGGCACTGGAAGACCACCACCTTCCTCGCCGGCCTCACCGTCGGCGGGCTGATCGCACCCTTCGTGCTCGACGGCCCGATGGACCGCGCCGCCTTCACCGAATACGTCCGTCAGGTCCTGCTCCCGGAACTCAGGTCCGGCGACATCGTCATCCTCGACACCCTGCCTGGCCACAAGGGGGAAGAAGCCGCCGAACTCATCGCCGCGCGCGGCGCGGCCCTCATGTTCCTGCCGCCCTACAGTCCCGACCTCAACCCGATCGAGATGCTCTTCGCCAAGTTCAAGACCTTGCTGCGCAAGGCCGAGCGCCGAACCAAAGACGCCCTCTGGCAAACCATCGGCCAGCTCGTCGACGCCTTCGCCCCTGACGAATGCCTCAACTACATCCGACACGCCGGCTACAACCCAGTCTGATCACAACTCGCTCTAGACCGGCTTCTCGCCGCGCAGCAGCGTGCGCAGCATGACGCGCGGCTCGCCGGGTGGGTAGTCGACATCGACGCGGTGCATCAGGCAGCGATTGTCCCAGACCACCGCGTCGCCCACCGTCCAGCGATGGCCGTGATG
>CAYNOF010000983.1:0-6311 GCA_964398335.1 uncultured Rhizobiaceae bacterium | reverse complement strand
ATCGCGCCTTCGACGACGGCGCCGGCGATCTCGCCGAGGATGTCGCCGATGGCCACGGCGGCAGCCTAGCTCTGCCGCTCGGGCATGTAGACGGTGAGCCCGTCGAGCGCCGGCGTGACGTCGATCTGGCACGACAGGCGGCTGGTCGGCTTGCGCTCGGCGGCGACGCCCTCGAGCAGTTCCTTCTCGACCGCGTCGGCCGGCTTCAGCCGCGCCATGTCCGACTCCTCGACATAGACATGGCAGGTGGCGCAGGAGCAGCAGCCGCCGCATTCCGCGTCGATGCCGCGCAGGTTGTTGTTGATCGCGCCCAGCATGACGCTGGTGCCCTTGGGCACCTCGATGGCGCGGCGGGTGCCGTCCTTGAGGACATAGTTGATGATGGGCATGAGCGACGCGGGACCTTGATGGAAGAAGGATCGGCGGCGGTTAGACCAGACGCAATGCAAGGCGGCAAGAGCCGCGAGCGTGTCAGTCTCCCAGGCTCTCGTGGATGAGATGCACCGGCGCCTGCAGCCAGACCTGGCGATTGCCGTTGGCGCGCGGCCGGCCGATGTGCTGCTGCAGCGGATAGAGGGTGAGCCGTTTGCCGCGGGCGCGCGGCTGCGCGACCCACGCCGCCAGCGACAGACGCAGATTGTGCATCGTCCATTCCATCGCGTGGGTGCCGAGATATTCCGGCTCCTTGCCGCCGCGCCGCGTCATCTGCTTGATGCTGGTCAGCAGGCAGACGCGGTAGCCCAGGCTGGGGTAGGGACTCTCGACATCCTCCACGGTCTCGATGTCCTCCTTCGACAGGAAGGGCCGCCGCGGCATCGACTGGGTGGGCTTGTAGGGATGGCTGTGGAAGTCGCCGATGAAGCGCCAGTTCGGCCAGTAGGACGAGACGATGGCGTTCATGTTCTGCAGGCCGTGCTTCGAGGGCGTCACCGAGTTGTGGTCGCGCTCGGCGTTGACGTCGGTGGTCGCCGCCTCGACGGTGAAGCACGGCTTGCCGTTGCGCAGTGTGGTCTCGTAGCCCCACAGCAGGCCGTAGGTCTCGAGATACTTGCGCGGCCTGCCCTTGCCGCGCGGCGGCGAGACGCCGGAATAGCTCTCGATGGTGGCCAGCGTGATCGAGCGGAACGCCGACTCCGAGATATTCACCAGATAGTCGAACTGAGCCTTGCCCATCTCAACCGTACCCCTCCCGGGCGCCGCGATGTTGCCCAAACGCCGCGGGGCTGGGTAGGCTGTTGGCCTATGTCGTGAGCGGGGGATTGTCATGATTTCGCGCGAGCAGAACGACCTCATCACCCGCACCGGCCCCACCGCGCCATGCGGCACGCTGATGCGGCACTACTGGCAGCCAGTGGCGCTGTCGGTCGAACTGCAGGGACACCGTCCATTGCGGCCGGTTCGGTTGATGGGACAAGATCTTGTGGTCTTCCGCGATGAGGCCGGTCGGCTGGCCCTGATCGACCGCGACTGCCCCCACCGCGGCGCCGACCTCGCCTATGGCCGGCTGGAGAACGGCGGGCTGCGCTGCCCGTTCCACGGCTGGCTGTTCGACGTGTCGGGCAGATGCCTGGAGATGCCGGGCGAGCCGGATGGCGGCGGCGTGCTGTGCCAGCGGGTGACGCAGAAGACCTACCCCGTGGTCGAGCGCTCCGGGATCATCTGGGGCTATCTCGGCGCCGGCGAACCGCCCGCCTTTCCCGACTTCGACTGCTTCATCGCGCCCGACAGCCACGTCTTCGCCTTCAAGGGCCACATGGACTGCAACTGGCTGCAGGCGCTGGAGGTCGGCATCGATCCGGCGCACGCCTCCTTCCTGCACCGCTTCGAGGAGGACGAGGGCACCGGCGGCTCCAATACCTATGGCCGCCAGTTCCGCACCGCCTCGATGGGCTCGGACATCCCGATGACGACGCTGCTGCGCGAGTTCCCACGGCCCGACATCGACGTGCACCAGGTGCCGTGGGGCCTGCGGCTGTTCTCGCGCCGGCGTATCGACCGGCAGCGCACGCATCTGCGCGTGACCAACCTGATCTTCCCCAACGCGTTCCTCATCCCGCTCTCGGGCGAGATGACGATCACGCAGTGGCACGTTCCCGTCGATGACACCTCGAACTACTGGTACGCGATCTTCACCAGCTTCGGCGGGCCGGTCGACAAGAAGACCATGACCGAGCAGCGCCTCGATCTCTACCAGCTGCCCGACTACAAGCCGCGCCTGGGCCGCCACAACGAGTGGGGCTACGACCCGGCCGAGCAGCGCAGCAAGACCTTCACCGGCATGGGCTTCGACATCAACGTGCACGACCAGTGGGCCTGCGAATCGCAGGGCCCGATCGCCGATCGCACGCGCGAGCATCTCGGCACGACCGACAAGGCGATCATCGCCAACCGCCGCCTGCTGGTGAAGGCGATCGAGCAGGCTGAGGCCGGCGAGACGCCGCAGATGGTGCTCGACCGCGCTGCCGCTGCAGGCATGACCGGCCCCGCGACCATGGACGCCATCGGCCCGACCGAGGGCTGGGAAAGCTTCTGGCCCGAGATCGACCGCAAGCGCCGCGACGCGGCGCCGTGGAAGCGATCCGCCGCGTGAGCCTCGTCGAACGTTACGGGCTGTGGAGTCCGGCGCAGGTCGAGGCCGCGCGCGAGGTGCTGCGCCGCGTCGAGGCCGAGGGCCTTGAAGTCATCCGCCTGTCATTCGCCGACCAGCACGGCGTGCTGCGCGGCAAGTCGGTGACGGCAGCGGCGCTCGACTCCTCGATGAAGAGCGGCGTCGGCGTCACCACCACCCTGCTCGCCAAGGACACCGCGCACCGCACCGTGTTCCCGGCCTTCACGCCCGGCGGCGGCTTCGGCATGAAGGAGATGGAAGGCGCGGCCGACGCGCTGATGGTCGCCGATCCGACGACATTCAAGGTGCTGCCCTGGGCGCCGAAGACCGGCTGGATGCTGTGCGACCTCTATTTCGCCAGCGGCCAGCCGGTGCCGTTCTCGACGCGCGACCTCTACCGCCGCGTGCTGGCCAGGCTCGCCGACACAGGTTTCGATTTCGTCGCCGGCCTCGAGGTCGAGTTCCATGTCTTCAAGCTGGAAGACGCCAAGCTCCAGCCCTCGGATTCCGGCCAGCCCGGTTCGCCGCCCGAGGTCTCGTTGCTGACCACCGGCTACCAGTACCTCACCGAGCAGCGTTACGACCTGTTCGATCCGGTGTTCGAGATCCTCAGGCGCGATGTGCTGAAGCTCGGCCTGCCGCTGCGCACGGTCGAGCTGGAGTACGGGCCGAGCCAGTGCGAGTTCACCTTCGCGCCGGGCATCGGGCTCGAATCGGCCGACACCATGGTGCTGTTCCGCTCGGCGGTGAAGCAGATCGCGCGCCGCCACGGCCACCACGCCACCTTCATGTGCCGCCCGCGCCTGCCCAACGTGATGTCGAGCGGCTGGCACCTGCATCAATCGCTGCGTGACCGCAAGTCGGGCGCCAACGCCTTCCTCATCGACGATCCCGCCCGGCCGTTCTCCGATGTCGCACGGCGCTGGCTCGCCGGCCTGCTCGCGCACGCACGCGGCGCCACGGTGTTCAGCACGCCGACGCTCAACGGCTACAAGCGGTACCGGCCCTACTCCCTGGCGCCCGACCGCGCGATCTGGGGTCGCGACAACCGCGGCGTCATGGTACGCGCGCTGGGCGGACCTGGCGATCCGGCGACGCGGCTGGAGAACCGCATCGGCGAGCCTGCGGCGAATCCCTATCTCTACATGGCCTCGCAGGTGGTGAGCGGGCTCGACGGGCTGGCACACGATCTCGAACCGGGGCCGTCGGCCGACATGCCCTACGAGACCAAGGCGGCGATGCTGCCGACCAGCCTCGGCGAGGCGTTGGCCGCACTGCGACAGGACGCGGTCCTGGTCGATGGCTTCGGCGAGGGCTTCGTGTCCTACTACGCCAGGATCAAGGAGCACGAGCTGGCGCGCTTCCAGGCGGAGGTCACCGAGTGGGAGCAGCGCGAGTACTTCGAGCTGTTCTGACCGGGAGGGAACCATGGCCAAACGCATGCGCGTCACGTCGCCGAAGGTGACGGAGCCGCCACCGCAGCGCTGGTCCAACTGCATCCGCGTGGGCGACATGGTCTGGGTCGCCGGCATGACCGCGCGCGTCGGCGACAGGGTCAACGGCGCCGACGAGTACGAGCAGTCCAAGACCATCTTCACCAAGATCAAGGACCTCGTCGAAGCCGCCGGCGGCAGGATGAACGACGTGGTGAAGGTGACGATCTTCGTCACCAACATCGCCAACAACACCGGCGTGTGGAAAGCGCGCGCCGAGTTCTTCACCGGCGACTTCCCGACCAGCACCCTGGTCGAGATCTCCGCCCTCGCGTCACCCGAGCTGCTGGTCGAGATCGAGGCCGTGGCCGTCATCGGATCGAGCAGCTGACATGGCCGACGCGCTTCCCGAACACCGCATGGATGGCAAGGTCGCCATCGTCACCGGCGCCGGCTCGCGCGCCGACGGCATCGGCAACGGCCGCGCCGCCTCGATCCTGATGGCGCGCGCCGGCGCCAGGGTGCTGCTGATCGACACCATGCCCGACTGGGCCGAGGCGACCGCGAAGATGATCCGCGACGAGGGCGGCACCTGCCAGGTGCAGAAGGCCGACGTCACCGACGCCGCGCAATGCCAGGCGGCGGTGAAGGAAGCGGTCGATGCCTGGGGCCGTGTCGATGCGCTGGTCAACAATGTCGGCGTCGGCGGGCCCACAGGCAATGCGGTCGACATCGACCTCGCCGCTTTCGACCATGCCATGCGCATCAACGTCACCTCGATGGTGGCGATGGCGAAATACGCCATCCCCGAGATGCGCAAGCTGGGATCAGGCGCGATCGTCAACATCGCCTCGGTGGCGGGCCTGCGCGGCGGCCATCCCAGCCTGCTCTACCCGACCTCGAAGGGCGCGGTGGTGCAGCTCACGCGCGCGATGGCGGCGCATCACGGCCGCGAGGGCATCCGCGTGAACTGCATCGCGCCGGGCATGGTCTACACGCCGATGGTCTATTCGCGCGGCATGACACCGGAGCAGCGCGAGCTCAGGCGCAAGCGCTCGCTGCTGCAGGTCGAGGGCAGCGGCTGGGATGTCGGCCACGCCGCGCTCTACCTGTGCAGCGACGCCGCGCGCTGGGTGACCGGCGTGATCCTGCCGGTCGATGCCGGCGCCACCGCCGGCTCGGCCGAGTCGCCCTCGCCCACCGGCGATTATCTCGGAAAGCCCAAGGCAGCGGAGTGAACGGAGGAAACGCCCATGAGCGAGAACCAGACGATCCTCTACAGCAAGCCGCGCCCGCACGTGGCGCATCTCGTGCTGAACCGGCCGGAGACGCGCAACGCGCAGGACACGGCGTTCCTCTACGCGCTGAACGACGCCTTCGACCGTGCGGCGCAGGACGACGACGTGAAGGTGATCGTGCTGTCGGCCGTCGGCCCGCATTTCTCCTCGGGCCACGACCTGCGCGAGAAGGGCGGCCACGACAACATGCGCAAGCACGAGACGGTCGAGACCTGGAGCGGCTTCGGCAAGCCCGGCGCCGAGGCGCAGTTCGCGCGCGAGAAGGAGATCTACATCGGCTTCTGCGAGCGCTGGCGCAACATCCCGAAGCCGACCATCGCGGCGGTGCACGGCAAGCTGATCGCCGGCGGGCTGATGCTGATGTGGCCCTGCGATCTGATCGTCGCCGCCGACGACACGGCGTTCCTCGACCAGACGGTGGCGATGGGCGTGGGCGGCGCGGAGTTCTTCATGCACCCCTGGGAGATGGGCGTGCGCAAGGCCAAGGAGTTCCTGTTCACCGCCGACTGGATCGAGGCCAAGGAGGCGCTGCGCCTGGGCATGGTCAACCACGTCGTGCCGCGCCAGGAGCTGCTCGACTTCACCTTCGCCATGGCCGAGCGCATCGCGGCCAAGCCGATGTTCGCCCTGAAGCTGGTGAAGGAGGCGGTGAATGCCGCGCAGGACGCGCAGGGCCGGCGCACGGCGATGCAAGTGTCGTTCGCCCTGCACCACCTCGCGCATGCGCACAACCAGCTCAACTACGGCACCCTCGTCGATCCGACCGGCTTGATGGGTCCGATGGCGACCAAAGCCAACGCGGCAGCCGCGAAGAAGACCGCTGCAGAGTAGCTAGACCGGCTTCTCGCCGCGCAGCAGCGTGCGCAGCATGACGCGCGGCTCGCCGGGTGGGTAGTCGACATCGACGCGGTGCATCAGGCAGCGATTGTCCCAGACCACCGCGTCGCCCACCGTCCAGCGATGGCCGTGATG
>CAYNOF010000982.1:0-1056 GCA_964398335.1 uncultured Rhizobiaceae bacterium | reverse complement strand
CGAAAGCTCGGCCGGCGCTCTGATCAGGGGGATTCCGTGATGGAACGGGCAGCACGCATCTATGCGCGTGTTATCTTCCCGAATGCCTTGTCCAAAGCCGATCCGCATTTGTCCGACCTGCAAAAGACAATGCTTGATGCCACACCCGATTGCATCAAGGTCCTCTCGGGCGACGGCAAGCTGTTGACGATGAACAGAGCGGGCTGTCTCGCGCTGCACGTCCCGGAAGATTCGAAGTTCGGCATGCCGTGGCCCCGTTGCTGCCGGAAGATGTCCATCCGCTTGGCCTGGAGGCGCTTCACAAGGCCGCGGAAGGACAGACCGCTCGATTTCCGGGGAGGAGCGAGTCCCCCGACGGGGTGATGCATTGGGACAACTTGCTGACTCCCCTTGTTGATGCTTCCGGCCGTGTGCTGTCGATCCTTTGCGTCTCAAGGGATGTGACGGAAAAAACGAAGCTCGAAATGGAACTGGAGAGCTCGATCAATCGGGAGAAGCTGCTTTCGAAAGAAATGCAGCATCGCATCAAGAATCTCTTTTCCGTCGTGGCGGGGTTGATCTCCGTTGCCGAGAAGGAAGCCGGCAAGGACACCGCGTCCAACACCGCGACGCGAATCCTGCGGGACAAGCTCGGTGCGCTATCCCGAGCGTCTGACGCGGCCTTTTTGGAAGCCGCCAGCGGGGATGGCGACACCGGCCGGGCTGATCTGGAGACTCTCGTCCGCTCGGTCCTGCAACCTTATGGGGATCGATGCCTGATGGAGGGTAGCCAGGCATCGATATCCCGCAAGATAACGACGACCTTCGCCCTCCTCCTCCACGAACTTGCGACCAACTCGGTCAAACACGGCGCGCTCAACGCCGATAGTGGCGGCGTTACGGTCCGATGGAAAATGCACGGTCGGACGCTCAACCTGACGTGGGCTGAAATCGGTGGCCCGCAAGTCCCGGCCCCGCCGCAAAGACAAGGTTTCGGCAGCCAGATGGTGGACCGGATTGTCCAATCTGCCGGCGGGCGCATCGATAGAACGTGGCGGACGGAAGGGCTCGTCGTCG
>CAYNOF010000981.1:0-6288 GCA_964398335.1 uncultured Rhizobiaceae bacterium | reverse complement strand
TCATGCCGCCCCAGCTCGGCTGCGGCGCCGGGATGCCCAGGCCGAGGAAGGACAGCGCGCCCTCGGCGACGATCACCACGCTCATCGCCACCAGCCAGAAGGCGAACATCGGCGGCAGCAGGTTGGGCAGGATCTCGCGGGTGAGGATGCGCCAGTCGCTGGCGCCGATGGTGCGCGCCGCCAGCACGAAGTCGCGATTCGCCCAGGCCAGCGTGTTGGCGCGCGAGACGCGCGCCGCGGCCGGGATCGACAGGATGCCCAGCGCCAGGGTGACGTTGAACAGGCTCTGGCCGAGATAGGCGGTGAAGGTCAGCGCCAGCACCAGGGTGGGGAACGCCAGCAGCACGTCGATGAAGCCGACCGCCAGCAGGTCGACCTTGCCGCGGTAGTAGCCGGCGCTCATGCCGATCGCGCCGCCGATCAGGAAGCCGAAGGCCGGCGCGCACAGGCCGACGATCAGCGAGGTGCGGCCGCCGTAGATGATGCGCGAGAGCATGTCGCGGCCGAGATTGTCGGTGCCCAGCAGGAACTCGGCCGACGGCGGCTTGCGCCTGAGGATCAGCTCCTGCGCCGCCGGGTCGGGCAGGCCGAGCCAGTTGGCGGCGACGGCGCAGAAGACGACGAGCCCCACCCAGGCCAGCGGCAGCGCGATCGCCCACGGCACGCGGCGGCCCGCGCGCGGCGGTGCCGCGGCCCTAGCTGCGGAAGCGGACATGGCGCACGCGCGGATCGAGCACCGCGTAGAGCATATCGACCAGGAAGTTGATCACGACGAAGCTGGTGGCGATGAAGGTCACGGTGCCCTGCACCAGGATCAGGTCGCGGTTGAAGATGGCGCCCAGCAGCAGGCGGCCGACGCCGGGCAGCGCGAAGATCTGCTCGACGATCACCGCGCCGCCGATCAGGCCGCCGATGTTGAGGCCGAGCACGGTGATCAGGGTGAACGACGACGGGCGCAGCGCATGGCCCAGCAGCACGCGCCACGGCGACAGGCCCTTGGCGCGCGCCAGCAGGATGAAGTCCTCCTTCAGGGTGGTCAGCAGGTCCGAGCGCAGCACGCGCATCAGCACGGTCCATTCGATCAGGCCGAGCGTCAGCGCCGGCAGGATCATCGATTCGATGTTGTCCCACAGGCCCTCCGACATCGGCGTGAAGCCGGTCGCGGGCAACAGGTCGAAGCGCACCGAGAAGACGTAGATCAGCACGATGCCGAGCATGAAGCTGGGCACGGCGAGGAAGCCGAAGGCGGAGGCGGCGGAGATGCGGTCGAAGAGGCCACCGGGCTTGCGCACCGAGAGCAGCGCCGCGGGGATGGCGATGCCCACGGCGGTGAGCTGCGCCATCACCATGAGCTGCAGCGACACCGGCAGGCGGTCGATGATCGCCTGCGCCACCGGCTCGCTGGTGCGGTAGGAACGGCCGAGATCGCCCGACAGCGCCGAGCCCAGCCACTCGAAGTAGCGCACCAGCATCGGCCGATCGAGGCCGAGATCCTTGCGCAGGCCGGCGATGTCGTCGGGCGTCGCCAGGTTGCCGAGGATCACGACCGCGACGTCGCCGGGCAGGATGTTGACGATGAAGTAGGTCAGCAGGGTGACGGCGAACAGCACCGCCACCAGCCGCAGCAATTGACGCGAGAGCCAGGTCATGGCTCAGGCCTCACCCCGAGGAGCGCCCGAAGGGCGCGTCCCGAAGGGTGTGCCGCGCACCGTGCCCTCGGCCCATGCTTCGAGACGGCCGCGGCGCGGCCTCCTCAGCATGAGGTTGTCACTTCGACAGCCACGCGCTTTCGGCCTGGATCGCGCCGCCGCGCAGCGCGGGAATGTTGTGCACGTTCTTGCGCATGATGGCGAAGTCGATGTTGCTGCCGGTCCACAGCCACACGACGTCGTCGTTGAGGATCTTGATCAGGTCGCAATACGCCTTGTGGCGCACCTTCTCGTCGAGCTGGGTGCGGCCCACCAGCAGCAGCCGGTCGACCTCCGGGTTGTTGTAGCCGGAGAAGTTGATCGGGCTCTTGGAGTGGAAATTGGCGAACATCTGCGGATCGACGTCGGGATAGTCGATGATGCGCCAGCCGCTGATCTGGAAGTCGCGGGCGATCGTCTCCTTGACCAGCTGGGTCTGGTCGACCGGCTTGATGGTGACGTCGATGCCGATCTTCTTCATGTCGGCCTGGAACACCTGCGCGCCCTCGCGGCCGCGCGGCGTCGCCGTCACCGTCATGGTGAGCTGCACCGGCTTGCCGTAGTCGGCGAGCAGCTTCCGGGCGCGTTCCGGATCGTAGGGCAGCGCGCCGTTGTCCTTGCAGACGATGCCCGAGGACGGACCGTAGGGGTCGTCATAGACCGGGCGCAGGCCCTGGCTCAGCACCTCGGCATTGGCCTTGCGGTTGAGCCCCATGGCGATCGCCTGGCGCACGCGCTTGTCGTTGAGCGGCTCCTTCACGGTGTTCAGCGGCACGACCAGCGCGCCGCTGCCGATCCAGGTCTGGACGTTGAGATTGCGGTCCTTCTTGGCCTTGACGATGTTCTCGGCGCGATCCTCCCAGATGATCTGCACGTCGCCCTTGGCCAGGCTGGCGTAGCGCGCGTCGGAATCGGGCAGCGGCCGCACGATGACGCGGTCGAGATACGGCTTGTCCTTGTCCCAGTAGTTGGGATTGCGCTCGGCGATCAGCCGGTCGGCGGCGCGCCACTCCTTGAACACGAAGGGACCGGTGCCGACCGGGTTGCGGTTGTAGTCGGGCCCCTTCTCGTTCAGCGCCTTCACCGAGATGATCAGGGTCACGACGCTGGGCTGCGCCAGCGTCCTGGCCAGCGCCGCGTTGGGCCCGCGCATCTTGAACAGCACGGTGAGCTCGTCCTGCGCCTCGACCTTCTCGATCGCCAGGTAGACGCGGCCGGCGAAGCGGTTGGCGGGATCGAGCATGCGGTTGAAGTGGTCGGCCACCGCCTGGGCGGTGAACGGCGTGCCGTCGTGGAACTTCACGCCCGGGCGCAGCTTGGCGATCCACACCGTGCCGTCCTCGTTGGCGTTCATCGACAGCGCCAGCGCCGGGATCAGGTTGCCCTTGTCGTCGAGCCGCATCAGCGTCTCGTAGAACAGCGACGCCGCGGTCACGGTCGAGTTCGAATAGACGCCCGCCTTGATCGGGTCGAAGCCCTCGAAATCGCTCTCCACGCCGATGGTCAGCGTGCCGCCGCGCACCGGCGCGGCCGCCTGCTGCGCCACGGCCGGCACCGTCGCCAGGCCGGCGGCCAGCGCCGCCGCCAGAGCGAGCCTGCGGGACATCACACCCATTCATCCCTCCCTTGATCGTTGGCGGCGAAGATAGCCCAGCGCGCCGGCATCGCCTAGGCGCGAGTCGTGCGACACGGCGTGTTGATCGTCAGGCGCGGGCCGCCTTCAGCTCCTCGGAGCGGTCGGTGGCCGGCGGCGGCGTGCGCGACAGATCGGCGATGCGCTGGCGCAATTCCGGCGTCATCGCGACATTCACCGAAGCCAGTGAATCCTTGAGCTGGTCCGTGTTGCGCGCGCCGATGATCGGCGCGGTCACCGCCGGATGCGCGCCGACCCAGGCGACCGCCGTGCTCACCGGATGCAGGCCGTTCTCCTGGCAGAAGGCGGTGTATTCCTCGGCGACCTCGAACATCCAGGCATCGCCGTAGCGCGCCTCGTACATCTTGTTGGTCTTCAGCCGGCCGTTGCCCTGCCTGGCGTACTTGCCCGACAGCAGGCCGGCGGCGCCCGGGCTGTAGGGGATCACGCCGATGCCGTTGGCCTCGGCCATCGGCAGGATCTCGACCTCGGCCTGGCGCTTCACCAGGTTGTACATCGGCTGCATCACCTGCAGGCGCGCCCAGTTGTTGCGCTCCTGGATGTCGAGCCCGCGCTGCGCCTGCCAGGCCGACCAGTTGCTGACCGCCGGGTAGATCACCTTGCCCGAGCGCACCACGTCCTCCAGCGCCCGCATCATCTCCTCGATCGGCGTGCGGGTGTCGAAGCGGTGCAGGAACAGCACGTCGACGCGGTCGGTGCCCAGGCGCCTCAGGCTGGCCTCGACCGCCTGCACGACGTGTCGGCGATTGGCGCCGCGCGCGTTGATGTCGGGACCGGTCGGGTTGAAGCACTTGGTGGCGATGACGAGATCGTCGCGCTCGCCCTTGATCAGGCGGCCGAGGATCTCCTCCGACTTGCCCTTGTTGTACTCGTTGGCGGTGTCGAAGAAGTTGATGCCGGCGTCGCGCACCGCCTTGTACATCGCGCCCGCCATCGCCTCGTCGGCATCGCCGCCGAACGACATGGTGCCGAAGCAGAGCTGGGAAACCTGCAGCCCCGTTCTGCCAAGTGCATTGAATTTCATGCTCCCGCTCCATCCCTGGCGATTAAAGCGCAACGCTCGCCGACTGCGCCCCGATCTCGACTGTCGTACCGAACGGCCTGGACAGCGCGGCGAACCGTTCGAGGATCGTCCGGCCCTCCTCGCCTTCCGCCAGCCGCGGCCGGCCGCGCTTGTGGCGCGCTTCCTTCCAGCCGAGGCTGATCGGGATCAGCTCGATGCCCTGCAGCGCGCCGGCTTCGTAGGTGAGCACGGGCACCACCGACTCCCAGTAGCGCTGGTCGGCGGGAAAGCCGGCCTGGTCGTTCTGGACGCGCTTTTGGTAGACCTGCCCCGGCGTCAGATCGGGATCGGCGCGGAATCGCTCGTAGGCATCGGACGGCATCTTCGGCACCAGCTCGTTCTGGCCGATGAAGTTGCCGAGGGAATAGAAGATCGGCCTGCCCTTGTAGAGCTCCAGGCCGCGCAGCAGATGCGGTCCGTGGCCGACGACGAGATCGGCGCCGGCATCGATCATCTCGCGCGCGAAGACGGGGATGAACTCGGCCGGGATCTCCTTGCTCTCGGCCTGCTCGTGGGCATGCAGGCTGACCAGCACCACATCCGACAGGCCGCGCGCCTCGCGTATCCAGCGCACGATGCCGTCGATATCCTTGCGGTTCGCCGTCATGCGCACCGCCGGGCGGTTCGAGGCGCGGAAATTCATTGTGCCGAGCGGAAACACCGCCGGATCGGACGGCGCGAAGGCAAAGCCCATCTTGAGCTTCTGCTGGCGCTCGGCCTCGAGGCCGAGCTGGTCGGCGATCTCGCGCAACGCCGCGAGCTGCGGCGGCGTCACCTCGTGCACCGTCTCGAAGCGCAGCGGATTGAGGCCGGGCCGGCCCGGCAGGTCGGGCCGCTGGGCCGACGCCTCCTGGCCCTTGGCGAAGGACGAGGTGCACGAGACCATCGCCACGGTGCCGTGCGGATGGGTGTGATAGACTGGCCGCCGCGCATCCTCGAGGTTGCGGCCGGTGCCGGCGAAGCTGAGCCCGCGCGCCTCCAGCGCCTGCAGCGTGTGCAGCAGGCCGGACACGCCGTAATCGAGGCTGTGGTTGGTGGCCGTGGCGAACAGGTCGAAGCCGGCGTCGACCAGCTCGTCGAGCACCCAGGCGGGCGCGCCGAAATGCGAGCCGCCGCTCTCCAGCGCCGGATCGCCGCGATAGTCGTTGGCCAGCACCTCGAGGTTGGTGAAGGCCACGTCGGCCGCGCGCACGCGATCGAACAACGGGCTCAGCACGCCGTCGGCACGGCTCTGCAGGCGGCGCTGCAGGATGCTGTCGCCGGTGAGCAGGAGACGGAGGGGGCTGGGAGCGGACATGGGACCTCTGTCTAGCGCAAAGTTCTGCCATGCCGCTACCGGCCTCGACTCCTGAGGCGGCGCTGTCACTATTGTGACAACACGAGACATGAGCAGGAGGAAGCCATGGACGTCGGCATGATGATGGTGTTCGCCAGCTACGGCTGGGAGAACTGCTCCGACAAGCGTGTCTGGGACGAGGAGATCCGGCTGGCGCGCCACGCGCACGATCTCGGCTTCGACTGCCTGTGGTCGGCCGAGCATCACTTCAACGACTACTCCTTCGTGCCCGACAATCTGGCGCTGATGACCCATCTCACGGCGCTCTGCCCCAACATCGATGTCGGCACCGCCGCGGTGATCATCCCCTGGCACGACCCGCTGCGCGTGGCCGAGAACGCCGCCGTGCTCGACATGCTGAGCAAGGGCCGCCTGCGGCTGGGCCTGGGCCGCGGCCTGGCGCGGCGCGAGTTCGCCGCCTTCCGGATGAGCATGGACGAGTCACGCGGCCGCTTCGACGAAGCCGCGCCGATGATCGTCAACGCCCTGAAGACCGGCTTCATCGAGGGCGACGGCAGGTACTACAAGCAGCCGCGCATCGAGATCC
>CAYNOF010000980.1:0-5684 GCA_964398335.1 uncultured Rhizobiaceae bacterium | reverse complement strand
GCTCTCGCAGCTCTCGGCGCTGATCGATCTCTACAAGGCGCTGGGCGGCGGCTGGGACGGCAAGCTGCCGCCGCCCTGATCAGTCGGCCGCCTTGTCGCCCTGGCGGACGCCCTTGGCGATTTCCTTCTGGCGATCGAACTCGGCGCGACGGCGCGCGATCTCCTCGGGCGACATCTTCTCGATGTTCGAGAAGTCGAGCTTCCACGAGGCATCGTCCTTCCAGCGCAGCGGCGACTGCATGGTCGTGCGCGGGCCGGTGGCGCTTTCGAGCAGGCCCAGCGCCAGCTCCAGCGTCAGGTCCTGGGAGGCGACGTCCTTCGGCTTGCCGGCGGAGTTGCCCAGCGGGAAGTCGCTGAACAGGAAGCGCGGCACGCCGGCGAATTCGACGATGTCCTTGGCGCAGGCCATGATCACGGTCGGGATGCCGTTGGCCTCGAGGTGACGGGCGGCCAGACTCACGGTCTGGTGGCAGACGGGTCAACTAGGGACCAGGATCGCCGCGTCGACGTTGTCGGCGCGGCACCTGGCCAGCAATTCGGGGCAATCGACGTCGAGCGTCGTGACGTGGCTGCGGTTGGTCGGCGCGCCGTGGAAGCGCGGCGCCACCTCGCCGATGCGGCCCCTGGCAGCGGCGCGGCGCAGCGCCGGCAGCGGGAACCAGGTGTTGGAGTCCTCGGCCGTGGTGTGGATGCGGTCGTAGCCGATGTGCGAGATGCGCAGGTCGTGGTCGACCGCGGTGTCGCCCGAGTAGACCTTGTAGAACTTGGCGCCGGCGTTGTAGGCCGCGCCCGGGCCCTGGTCGCCCTTGTCGGGCTGATACGGCGCAGCGGTCGTGATCAGCGCCACACGGCTTTTCGACAGTGGCTTGGTCAGCTTGGTGAAGGGCACGTCGACGTAGTTGGCCCAGCGATAGGGCGTGCCGTAGCCCAGCGTGACGTAGTAGTCGCGGATGCGCTGCATGTAGGGGATCGGCCGGTCGTACTCGGCGGCGAAGCCCAGCCCGTCCCGCTTGTTCTCGTCCATGCGCTCAAATCCTCTCGAGTGACCGGCGCAATATAGGCCGTCCGTGCGCCCGGCGCGACATGCCCGGCTCGCTGGGCTCCCATGCCGCGTGCCGCTGGCGAGACGGCCGGCCGTGCTTTAGGTTCCGCCTGCCGGTTCGACCGGCGGAGGAAACGACGGCGTATGTCTCAGTCTGAGCAAACCGTGGGCAAGGGACGCGAGTTCAGGATCGTCGGCCTGGTCTGTTCCGCACATTTCGTCAGCCACTACCACCTGCTGCTCCTGCCGCCGGTGTTCGAGGTGGTGCGCACCGAGCTGGGCGTCAGCTACGTGGCACTGGGCGCCGTGCTGACCATGTTCAACATCGTCTCGGCCCTGCTGCAGACCCCGGCCGGCTTCCTGGTCGACCGCGTCGGCTCGCGGCCGGTGCTGACCGGCGGCATGCTCGTGGGCATCGTCGGCCTGCTGGTGGCAGCCGCCTTCCCCGGCTACTGGTCGCTGATCGCCGCCTATGCCCTGCTCGGCCTGGCCAACACCGTCTACCACCCGGCCGACTACGCCATCCTGTCGTCGACCATGCCGCAGCGCATGGCCGGCCGCGCCTTCTCGTTCCACCAGTTCTCGGGCTTCTTCGGCTCGGGCGTGGCGCCGGCCTGCGTGCTGTTCCTGGCCGCGATCTTCGGCTGGCGCGGCTCGTTCTACGCCGCCGCGGCGCTGGCCGCGGTGGTCGTCACCGCCCTCTTGATCTGGGGCGCGCCGCTCTCCGCCGGCGCCAAGGCCAAGCGCGAGGCGGGGGCGAAGTCGGCGACATCGGGCAAGGCCGGCCTCGACCTGCTGCTGTCGGCGCCGATCCTGCGCAACCTGTTCTTCTTCGTGCTGCTGGCGCTGTCGGGCGGCGGCATCCAGACCTTCTCGGTGGTGGCGCTGGGCCAGATCAACGGCACGCCGGCGGCGACCGCCAATCTGGCGCTGTCGGCCTATCTGCTGCTGAGCGCCTTCGGCGTGCTGCTCGGCGGCTTCCTCGCCGACCACACGGCCAAGCACGAGCGCATCGCCGCTGTCGGCTTTCTGGCGACATCGACGATGGTGATCGCGGTCGGCTGGGGCAATCTCGGGGCGGCGGCCCTGATCATCGCCATGGGCACCGGCGGCCTGCTCAACGGCATCATCCAGCCCTCGCGCGACATGATCGTGCGCTCGGTCACGCCGCCCGGGGCCTTCGGCAAGGTGTTCGGCTTCGTCTCCACCGGCTTCAATGTCGGCGGCGTGATCTCGCCGCTGCTCTATGCTTGGCTGCTCGACCACGGCGAGCCGCGCATGGTCTTCGCCCTGGTAGCGAGCTTCATCCTGCTGGCGCTGTTCACCGTGATCACCCGGCCCAAGCCGCAGCCGGCGCCCGCCGCCACGCCCGCCGAGTGAGCGACGCGCCGTCCCCCAAGCCGACCTACGGCGAGCGCGTCGCCGATTTCGTCCTGCCGACGCCCAGCAACCCGCGCTTCCATCTCAACGCAGCAGCGGGGCGCAACCTGGTGCTGGCCTTTCTCGGCTCGCCGCCGACGCCGGCGGTACAGGCGCTGCTCGCCGAAGCGCGCACCGTACGCGCCGCCTTCGACGACCGGCTGGCGGGCTTGTTCTGGGTGGTCTCGCGGCCCGAGCACATCGAGCAGCTCGGCATCGCGCAGGACGTGCCGGGCATCCGCTACTTCATGGATTACGACGGCATTGCCGCGCGGCGATACGGGCTGGTGTCCGAGGACGGCAAGAGCGTCACCGCACGCATCTTCGTCGTCGACCGCACGCTGAGGCTCCTGCAGGCGATCGACCTGCAGCCGGACCGTCCGCATCTCGCGCCGATCGTCGCCGGCCTGCGCCGCCTCGACGCCTTCCAGCGCGGCCAGGACAGCCTCGACCACGCGCCGGTGCTGGTGGTCGAGCGGGTCTTCGAGCCCGAGCTCTGCCGCATGCTGATCGACTACTACAACACCAGGGGTGGCACGCAGTCCGGCTTCATGCGCGAGCGCGACGGCAAGACGGTCGCCCTGCTCGACCAGGGCTTCAAGCGCCGGCGCGACTGCGTCATCGACGACGAGCGGCTGCGCACGGCGGCGATGAACCGTATCCACAACCGGCTGCTGCCCGAGATCCAGCGTGCCTTCCAGTTCACCGCCACACGCATCGAGCGTCACATCGTGGCGCGCTACGACGCCGAGGAGGGCGGCTTCTTCCGCCCGCATCGCGACAACACCACCAAGGGCACGGCGCATCGGCGGTTTGCCGTCACCGTCAATCTCAATGCCGAGGACTACCAGGGCGGCGATCTGCGCTTCCCCGAGTTCGGCGAACGCACCTATCGCGCGCCCACCGGCGGTGCGGTGGTGTTCTCCTGCTCGCTGCTGCACGAGGCGACCGAGGTCATGTCGGGGACGCGCTACGCCTACCTGCCGTTCCTCTACACCGATGACGACGCCGCGTTGCGCCGGCGCAACGAGGTCTTCCTCGAATCCAGGAGCGGTTAGGCGCCCACCTTGCGCATCAGCCGCAAAGGCGAGGCCTCGCGCTGCAGCTGCTCCATCGTGCATTGCCGGGGTGCCTTGTCCGGCCGCCAGCGCAAGAGCCGTGTGCCGTGCCGGAAGCGATCGCCGGTGACGTGGTCGTAGCAGACTTCGACCACCAGCTTCGGCTTCAGCGGCTCCCACTGCGCACTGCGCTCGGTCGACCAGCGGCTCGGCCCGCCCGGCGTGTCGCCGGAGAAGCCCGGCGCGCCGCGCAGCTTCTCGAGCCTGCGTGTCAGCGCCGCCCGCTCGCCGTCGGCGATGCCCGACGTGAAGCCGACGTGATCGAGCAGGCCCTGGCCGTTGTAGAGGCCCAGCAGCAACGAGCCGACGTGCCGGCTGCCCGTGGCGTATCGAAAGCCGCCGACCACGCAGTCGGCGCTGCGCATGTTCTTGATCTTCAGCATCGCGCGCTCGCCGGCACGATAGGGCTCGTCGAGGCGCTTGGCGACGACGCCATCGAGTTCGCTGCCCGTGCGCGCGAGCCATCGCCGGGCCTGCGCCCGTCGCCTCGTCGCTGGCGAGAGGCGCAGTTGCGGTTGCGTGCCGAGCGATTCATGGAAGCGCTGCAGCGCCGCGCGGCGCTCGCTGAGCGGCTTGCTCGCGAGGGCATCATCGTCCGGCGAGCGCAGGAGATCGAAGGCGATCAGCGTCGCGGGCGACTCGTCGACCAGCTTCTGTACCCGCTTGGCCGAGGGATGCAGGCGCAGCTGAAGCGCCTCGAAGGACAGCGTCTTGCCCACGGGGATCACCAGCTCGCCATCGATGGTGAACCGCGTCGGCGCCAGCGCCAGCAGCGCCTCGACGACGTCGGGGAAATATCGCGCCAGGCTCTTGCCCGACCGGCCGATCAGCTCGACCGTACGGCCGGCGCGGCGCGCGATGCAGCGGAAGCCGTCCCATTTCGGCTCGTACTGCCAGCCCGGCCCTTCCGGCAGGTCGTCGACCTGGCGGGCCTCCATGGAAACAGCGTCCTCAGTCATGTGCCCTCAACGCACCCGACCGGCCGCGGTGGCACTTTGCGCTGCGCCGATTCCTGCCTACTCTCGCCGCCGAGCCGAATTGGAGCCGACGCGATGGACACGATCACCAAGGTGGCAGACGACCGAACCGAAGCGATGACGGCGCGCTATGGCGCCGATGCGCTGCCGCCGGCAGGCCCGTGGAACGAGACCATCGGCGTGCTGCTGGGCCACCGCTCGGTGCGCAGCTTCCTGCCCACGCCGGTGCCCGACGGCACCCTGGAGACGATGATCGCGGCGGCGCAGTCGGCCTCGACCAGCTCCAACCTGCAGGCCTGGTCGGTGGTCGTGGTCAGCGACCCGGCCAAGCGCAAGGAGTTGGCGCGCATTGCCGCCAACCAGAAGCATATCGAGCAGTGCCCGCTCTACATGGTCTTCATCGCCGACCTCTCGCGCCTGGAGCGCATCGGCACCAAGCACGGCACCGGCACCAACGGCCTGCCGTGGACCGAGACATTCCTGGTGGCGGCGGTCGACGCGGCGCTGGCGGCGCAGAACGCGGTGACGGCGGCGGAGTCGCTGGGCCTGTCGATGGTCTATATCGGCGCCATGCGCAACGATCCGCAGGCCGTGGCCAGGCTGCTCGACCTGCCGCCGGGCGCCTTCGGCATCTTCGGCCTGTGCATCGGCTACGCCGATCCCGCCGCCAAGGCCGAGGTCAAGCCGCGCCTGCCGCAGGCGGCCATCCTGCACCACGAGACCTACAAGCAGGCCGGCGAGGCCGAGCACATCGCGCGCTACGACGAAACGCTGGCCGCCTTCTCGCGCCGCCAGAACATGCCGACCGACACCTGGACCGCGCGCATCAAGCAGCGCATCGCCGCCATCACCGGCCGCGAGAAGATGCGCCCCTGGCTCAACGCGCTGGGCTTCCCGCTGAAGTAGCCGGGAGCGCCGGCGGTCCCCGTCAGTTCAGCGTCTGCCAGAGCGTCGAGCGGACCTCGCCGAACTCACGCTTCAGCCGCGTCCAGCTCTCGCCGCCGTCGGTCGAGCGGAAGATCTGGCCGAGATTGCTGCAGACGAAGATCAGCTTGGGATCCGATTTGTTGGTCGCGACCGTCCACGGCGTCGAGTTCAGCTCGCCCGGCAGTCCGGCGTCTTCCCAGT
>CAYNOF010000979.1:0-2973 GCA_964398335.1 uncultured Rhizobiaceae bacterium | reverse complement strand
AACAGCTGTTTGCAATCCCCGGCCATCCCCCCGGTCAGCACCCGGCCGGCGTGGCGGGGCTGGGGGCGCGCGGCGCCGCCCCCCGACATGCCGGCGAACACCATGACCATGTTCACGACCATGGCGAGGTTGGCGAACAGGCCGAACACCGGGCCGTAGGAGATGAACATGAACAGCACGACCAGCACGGTGCCGACGATCGAGGCGATCAGGCCGGCGCGGATGGCGTCGGCGCCGAGATCGGCACCGACCGTGCGCTTCTCGACGATGGTGAGCGTCGCCGGCAACGCGCCGGCGCGCAGCAGCAGCGCCAGCTCGTTGGTCTGCTGCGTGGTGAACTGGCCGGTGATGATGCCGCTGCCGCCGCAGATCTGCGAGTTGATGCGCGGCGCGCTGATCACCACGTCGTCGAGCACGATCGCCAGCGGCTGGCCGACATTGTTGGTCGTCGCACGGCAGAAGGCGCGAGCGCCCACCGCGTTGAACTGGAAGGTGACGATCGGCTGGCCGGTCTGGTGGTCGTAGCTCGCGCTGGCCCCGGTGAGATCCTCGCCGCCGACGATCACGGTGCGCAACACGGCCTGACACGGCACCTGGAAGCGACGGCAGACGTCGCCGGCACGAAGCTCCTTCTCGTCCGGCCGCTTCTGTGCCTCCCACAATTTCAGCGCCGCATCCCAACCCTCCTTGGTCGGCAGCAGCACCCCTCGCGTGGCCGTGGAACCCGGCACCCAGTCGGTGTCGGCCAGGCGGAACGACAGCCGCGCCGTCTTGCCGACGAGGCGCTCGAGCTCGGCGGGGTCCTGCACGCCGGGCACCTGGATGACGATGCCGTCATCGCCCTGGATCTGCAGCGACGGCTCCTTGGTGCCGGATTCGTCGATGCGCCGGCGCAGCACCTCGATCGATTGCTCGAGGATCTGCCGGCGGCGGCGCACCTGCTCCTGCTCCGAGTAGGCCATGCGGAAGCTGGTCGGGCCGGTGCGCTCGACGGTCAGCGCCGAATCGATGCCGCGCAGCACCTGGAGCGCGTCGTTGGCCTGCGCCTCGTCGCGGATGGTGATGTTCACCGCGGTGCCGTCGGCCGTCACGTCGCGGACCTGGATGCCCTTTTCGCGCAGCCGCGGCCGGACGCTGTCGGCGAGGTTGATGGCGTTCTGCCGCAGCACCGTGCGCACGTCGACGTCGAGCAGCAGGTGCACGCCGCCGCGCAGGTCGAGGCCGAGATTGATCTGGTTGCCGGCGTACCATTTCGGCAGGTGGTCGAGCACCACGCGCGGCAGGAGGTTGGGCAGCGCCAGCAGCACGAAGAACAGCGTGACTCCGAAAATCGACCAGACCTGCCAGCGCGGTGTGTTCAGCATCCGGGTCGCGCCCGGCTACTTCTTGCGGCCGCCGAACAGCCCGCCCAGCAGGCCGGCCGGCTTCTCGACGGCGTCCTTGGCGGCCGCGTCCTTCGCCGCCGGCTCGCCGCGGCTGATGATGTTCTGCAAGGTGGCCTTGAGCGCGCGCACGCGCACGCCCTCGGCGAGCTCGATCTCGATCTCGTTCTCGTTCAGCACCTTGGTGACCTTGCCGAGGAAGCCGCCGCCGGTGACCACCTGGTCGCCGCGGCGCACGCCGGCCAGCATCTCGCGCTGCTCCTTGGCGCGGCGCTGCTGCGGGCGGATCAGCAGGAAATAGAAGACGACGAAGATGAGCAGCAGCGGGGCGATGTTCGACAGCAGCCCGTCCATGCCGCCGCCGGCACCGGCCGCCTGCGCCCAGGCCTTGCTGATGAACATGTCGCACATCCCCGTTTGGGCCCACATCTGGGGCCGGAAAAAAGACGCCGGACTATACAGACCCGGCCTCGCATTGCAACGCGACAGATGGGGTTCCCGAGCCTGTGGCGCAAGTCCTGCGGCCGGAAAAATGCCTTGGACGATCAAGGCATTAGGGATAGGTTCCCGGCCGCTTTCGCACCGCCATCACTATCGTTTGCCATCATGACCGCCGAGTATGAACCCCTGCTGCGCCGCATCGCCGACGCGCTCGAGCGCCTCGCCCCGGCGCCGCGCAAGGACCCCGACCTGACGGCCGCCGACGCTTTCGTCTGGCATGTCGACACGCATCGGCTGGAGCCGGTGCCCGCGGTCAGCCGCGTCGACATCGGCCTGCTGCAGGGCATCGACCGGCAGAAGGAACAGTTGCTCGAAAACACGCGCCGCTTCGCCAGGGGCTTCCCGGCCAACAACGCCCTGCTGTGGGGCGCACGCGGCGCCGGCAAGAGCTCGCTGGTCAAGGCGGCGCATGCCGCGATCAACGAGGAGGTGTCCGGCCGGCCGCTGGCGCTGATCGAGATCCACCGCGAGGACATCCCCTCGCTGCCGATCGTCCTGACCGCGCTGCGCGGCGCCAAGCGGCGCTTCATCCTGTTCTGCGACGATCTCAGCTTCGACGGCCAGGACGCGGCCTACAAATCGCTCAAGGCGGTGCTCGAGGGCGGCGTCGAGGGAAGGCCGCAGAACGTGATCTTCTACGCCACGTCGAACCGCCGGCATTTGATGCCGCGCGACATGATCGACAACGAGCGCTCGACCGCGATCAATCCCGGCGAGGCGGTCGAGGAGAAGGTCTCGCTGTCGGACCGCTTCGGCCTGTGGCTCGGCTTCCACAACGCCGACCAGCCGACCTACTTCGCGATGATCGAAGGCTACGTGAAGCGCTACGGCCTCGACATCGATCCCGAGACCCTGCGCGCGCAGGCGGTCGAATGGTCGGTAACCCGCGGCGGCCGCTCCGGCCGCGTCGCCTGGCAGTTCATCCAGGATCTCGCCGGCCGGTTGGAGCGCCGGCTCGACTGAGTTCCTTCTCGCCCGATTGCTATGGTCTGCGAGGGCCATCGGTCGTTGGCTTCGCGCGCCGGCCGGTGGCGATCTCTATGGTTGGTTTTGGCTATGCGACGTGCGCCGGCGCCGTCGGGCGGGCCAT
>CAYNOF010000978.1:0-1691 GCA_964398335.1 uncultured Rhizobiaceae bacterium | reverse complement strand
GACGCCTATCGCCAGCGCGCGCAGGAGCTGGGCTGGACGGCGGGACCGGATCGCTTCGCCTACGCCGTCTGCATCGGCGTCGGCAGCACGCGCGCCGAAGGCCTGCGCCGCGCCGACCTGATCGCGGGCTATGTGCGCACCGCCGGCGTGGTGGCCGAGCCGTTCACCAACCCGCCCGGCTACAACTCACTGGGCGCCAACGTCGCGATGCTGAAGGCGGGCGGCGGCAAGGGCGGCTTCGTGAAGGACCGCGCCGGCAACCCGGTCGACCAGACCAGGGCCACGGTCGAGCAGTTCATGGAGACCGACACGGTCTTCGCCGGTACGCCCGACGACGTCGTGCAGCAGATCACCGATTTCAACCGCCGCATGGGCGGCGTCGGCCACCTGCTGTTCTTCGGCCAGGGCGGCTTCCTCGACCACAAGGACACCGCCGACAACATCCGCCTGTTCGCGCGCGAGGTGTTCCCGAGGATCAAGGACCTCAACGCCGACAAGCCGGCGAGTACACGCCGGCCAGTCGCCGCCGAATAGCGCCCTAGTTGCTCACCGCCTGAGTCACCGCACCGCCGACGGCGGAGCGGCCGCCGTCGACCACCCACTGGGCGCCGGTGATGTTGCTCGCGAGGTCGGAGCACAGGAACAGCACGACGTCGGCGATCTCCTCGGGCCTTGTGTAGCGGCCGCTGGGAATTACCGTCTGGTAGGTCTTCTCGACGCTGCCGGGATCGTGCGGCCGCAATTGCTGCGCCAGCGACTGGATCATGCGGGTCTCGACCGGGCCGGGACATACCGCGTTGATGCGCACGCCCGAGCGCGCGACCTCGCCCGATGCGGTCTTGGTCAGCCCGATCACCGCGTGCTTGGACGCGACATAGGTCGGCATGCCCGGCGTGCCGACGATGCCGGCGACCGAGGCCGTGTTCACCACCGCGCCGCTCTTCTGCTTCAGCATGACAGGCAGCACGTGGCGCAGGCCAAGGAAGACGCCCTTCACGTTGACGCCGATGACCTGGTCGAACATCGCCTCGTCGTAGTCCGCGGTATGCGCGACCTTGCCCTCGATGCCGGCGTTGTTGAAGAAGCAGTCGATCTTGCCGTAGGCGTCGAGCGCCGCCTTCACATAGGCCTGCACGTCGGCGGATTTCGTGACGTCGGCGGTCACCGCCTGGGCGTCGCCGCCCTGCTGGCGAATCGCACCCGCCACCGCCTCGGCGGCCGCACCGTCGCGATCGACGACCACGACCTTCGCGCCGCGTCCGGCGAAGGCCATCGCTGTGGCCTTGCCGATGCCGTTGCCGCCGCCGGTGATCAGCGCGACCTTGCCCTTGTAGTCCATGGTGCTTCCTCCGCCCTACTCCGCCGCTTTCCTGAGCTTCGACAGGTCGCGGTACGTGCTGCCGATATGCGTCGGCTTCAGCCGTGGCCCCTGCCCGAAGAACTTCTCGCGCATCGTGCCCGGCGTGTAGTCGCGCTGGTAGATGCCGCGCTTCTGCAGCTCGGGGATCAGCAGCTCGACGACGTCTTCGAAATTGCCCGGCGCGATCGCGTACGACAGGTTGAAGCCGTCGCAATCGCCGCCTTCGGCCCAGGACTGCAACTGATCGGCGACGGTCGTGGGCGAGCCCACCAGCACCGGCCCGCGCCCGCCGACCGCGCACCATTCCGCCAGCTCGCGGATCGTCCAGGTG
>CAYNOF010000977.1:0-2429 GCA_964398335.1 uncultured Rhizobiaceae bacterium | reverse complement strand
CAGCGGCACCAGCAGGTCGGCGCCGTAGACCAGCGCGGCGATCACCAGCGCGCTGCAGATCAGGAACGCCGCCAGCGGCACGAAAGCCGACGAGAGGAAGCTTGAGCGCATCGAATGGTCCGGCAGACAGTCGGCTCGTATGGCGGGCCCTGCTTCAACGCCCGAGGGCGCGAAAGGTTCAGCGGCCACAATCCTGACATTGACCCCCGCGCACGCCGCCGCCCATGCTGGCGACGGTGGCACGCACACTGAAGCTCGGGGTCCTCGACCAGTCGCCGATCCGCAAGGGCGGCACGGCCGCGCAAGCCGTGCGCGAGACGCTCGACCTGGCGCGGCTATGCGACCGGCTGGGCTATCACCGCTACTGGCTGGCCGAGCATCATGCGTCCGAGGCGCTTGCCGGCTCGGCGCCGGAGATCCTGATCGCACGCGTGGCGTCGCTGACCCGGCGCCTGCGCGTGGGATCGGGCGGCGTGATGCTGCCGCACTACAGCGCGCTGAAGGTGGCCGAGCAGTTCCGCGTGCTGGAGACGCTCTATCCCGGGCGCATCGATCTGGGCATCGGCCGCGCGCCGGGCAGCGACCGGCGCACCGCGCATCTGTTGCAGCCCGGGCCGCAGGCCTATGGCATCGAGCACTTCCCCTACCAGATCCGCGACCTGCTGGCGTGGCTGCACGACGCCGTGCCCGAGGGTCACCAGGGCCACGGTGTCAGCGCCCAGCCGATCGGCGAGAGCGTGCCCGAGGTCTGGCTGCTGGGCTCGTCCGACCAGAGCGCGGCCTATGCGGCGCATTTCGGCCTGCCCTTCTGCTACGCACATTTCATCGAGCCGCAGGGCGGCGTCGCGGTGATGCGCGCCTATCTCGAGCAGTTCCGCGCCGGGCCGCTGTACGACCAGCCGCAGGGCGCGGTGGGCATCGCGGTGCTGTGCGCCGAGACCGACGAGGAGGCCGACCGCCTGGCGGCGAGCCGCGAGTTCTGGGCGATGAAGCGGCGCACCACGGGCGAGCAGGCGGCGATCCCCACGGTCGAGGAGGCGCTGGCCTACCCCTACAGCGAGCGCGAACGC
The DNA here is from genome assembly GCA_964398335.1 of uncultured Rhizobiaceae bacterium. GTDB lineage: Bacteria > Pseudomonadota > Alphaproteobacteria > Reyranellales > Reyranellaceae > JAFAZJ01. Next base: position 1,359 of record CAYNOF010000977.1, on the reverse strand, counting down.
GCGCTGATGCAGGCGATGCGCCGGCGCGCGGTGGTCGGCTCGCCCAAGACGGTGCGCGAAGGCCTGGAGCGCCACGCCGAGGCCTATGGCGTCGACGAGTTCCTGTGCGTGACCATCACCTACGATTTCGAGGCCCGCCAGCGCAGCTACGTGCTGCTGGCCGAGGCGTTCGGGCTCGACGCGCTGCCCGAGGCGGCGGACTGAGCCCCGGAACCCTCAGCGCATCGGCGCGTCCGTCACGACCGACGTCGACCAGTCGTCCTGGGCGGCGATGGCGCCCTGGGTCTCGCGGCCGCCGTTGAAGATGCGGAACCACTTCATCCGGATGCTCTCCTCGCCCCAGATGCCGGCCAGCATGACGGCGTCGAGATAGGCGCCCAGGCTGTCGAACACCATGCCGCGCGCGCCGTCGATGACGTACATCCGGCCGGCGACCCGCAGCATCACGAAGTGATGGGTGCGGCGCACCGCGCTCATGTTGCGCACGGTCTTGGCATAAGGCGCGTCGGGCGAGCCCTCGACCAGGATCGGCCGCAGCTCGGGATAGCGCCGCCAGGCGTCGCGCCGCAGCGTGTTCTGCGTATAGGTCTCATAGACCCAGTTCGCGCCGCGCTTCTCGCTGAGCTGATAGCGGCTGAGGCTGCTCACCGGCGAGGGCACGAGGCGGCCGGTGTTCAGCCAGTTCACCACCGCCTCGGCGATCTGCCCGCTGGCGAATTCCGGACCCTGGGGCTGGAACAGGCTGGCCAGCATCCAGTTACGCTCGTACAGCGGCGCCCGCGCGATGCCCGCCGACAGCAGGTTGGTATAGCGCTGCGCCAGCTCGCGCTGCGACTCGCGGGAGGACAGCTCGATGAAGGATCGCGCCGGGCTGTGGCAGGCGGTGAAACCGTTGCTCTCGCTGGGGCGCTCGGCGACGACTTGCATGGCTTGTCTCCCTTTTGCTGCTGTCCCCAGCTTGCGCCCCGCCTGTCACGTCCCCATCTCGCGGGCGGCCCTTTCATGTCTCGTGTGTAACGCCGTCAGGAATTGTCTGCATCGCGCTGCAGCAATCTGGCAACCGCTTGATCAGGAAGAGGAATCGCCCCGTCGGAAGGGCATGCCAGCAAGCGGAATATCGCGACGATTGCGCGCTTGCAGCGATGTGACGGCCCTGCCATCCTCCGCTGCCCCGGCGTCCCGCCGGGGTTTCCACGTTTGGATTTGGTGATGACGTCCGCTTCCGGCCAGCAAGTACCCGATACCACCGTTTCCGTGCGCGAGGCATTCGGCATCGACAGCGACATGAAGGCGCCCGCCTTCAAGACGCCGACCGAGCACGTCCCGAACCTCGACCCGGACTACCTTTTCGATCATGAC
>CAYNOF010000976.1:0-1673 GCA_964398335.1 uncultured Rhizobiaceae bacterium | reverse complement strand
GGCCACGGCGCGCGACAGCACGATGTCGCCGCCGGTCGACTGGCCCTGCAATCGCGCCGCCATGTTCACCGTGCCGCCGAAATAGTCGAGGCGCTCGTTGAGCGTCACGACGATGCAGGGGCCGGCATGCACGCCCAGTTTCACCACCAGCCCGCCGTCGATGCCATGCTCGCGCGCGAAGCGGCGATCGAAGTCGAGGATCGCCTCGCGAATCGCCAGCGCCGCGCTCGCCGCCTCGGCCGGATCGGTGAAGGCTGCCATTACCGCGTCCCCGATCGTCTTCACCACCGCGCCATTGTGGTCGCGCACGACGCGGCCCAGCACGGCGAAATGCTCGCGCACGAGGTTGAACGCCTGCGCGTCGCCGATGCTTTCGTACATCGCCGTCGAGCCGCGCAAATCCGTGAACAGGATGGCCACCTGGCCGACACCCGCTTCGTCACCGGGCCTCAAGGTCGCGCCCGAGAACATGTCGCGGAAGGCCTGAAGCGTCGTGACCTCGTGCGCGGTCAGCGCATCGCGCACCCACTCGCGCGTCTCGATCAGCAGGGCCAACTCGAAGCCGGAATCGTTGACGAAGCCGATGCTGCCCACCTCGGCCGCCGGCAACGCCTCGACGCCATCGGCCGTGGCGCGCAGGCCGGGAAAGGCACCGCCTTCGTGCTCGATCTCGACCGTCTTGCCGGGATGCAGGGTGCGCAGGCGGTAGCGGCCCGGCGCGATGTCGGCGCCGACCGTGCGGCGTTCGCCCGGCGCCAGCAGCTGCTGCACCACGACATGCGGCGTGACGCCGGGGCCGCTGAGGCAGAAGCCGCTGGTCGCCACCGGGCGCAGCGAGGCGGCGGGTGCGAAGCCGAGCTCGACGTTGCGCGCGAAGTCGCGGCCATACTCGATGTTGCAGGAGGCGCAATGCGCGCCGCGTGGCAATTGATCGAGCGACGGCACCGCGACCTTGGCGCCGCGGCAATTGGTGCACAGCAGGTTCCAGCGCATGTCGAGCATGCCGCTCTTCACGCCGGCGAGGCAGAGCTCGATGGCGTGTCGCGCCGGCACGTCCCACCAGCGCGCCAGCGCCTTGGGCCGGATGTTCTGCAGGTCGACGTCCATCGCGTTGCGGATATGCTCGACCAGCCGGCGCGCCAGGCCATGCGCGTAGCCGGTGCCCTCGGCCAGCGCGATCATCGCCTCGGCGCGCTCGGCCGCGCCCGAGGGTGGCGCGGGCGGCGGGACGTCGAACACCGTCGGCCGCTCGCCGCGCAGAAACTGGGCGGCCTCGTCGATGCGCTGCTTGACCACGGCGCCGGCCTTCTCGGTCAGACGGCGGCCGGTGAGCTTGCCGATCCAGGTCAGCGGTTCCCACTGCAGGGCATAGGTGACGTGCGACCCCGCGCCGTCAGGCACGATCTCGAAAATCGGGCCGAAGCGCTCGAACGGGCCTTTCGAGAAGACGCGAGTCTGGCGGAACTGGCGGTTGGCGACCCACTCGTAGGGCTTTTCCTCCCAGGCCAGTTCCATGCCGGCGACCTTGCCGGTGCCGCGACGCAGCACGGTGCCGTTGGCCTGCGGGATCTCCTCCAGCGTATAGGCCGGCAGGCCCAGCGCCTCGTTCCAGCGGTTGGTGTCGGCGATCACCGGCCACAGGCGCTGAGGCGGCAGATCCGGGAAATGCCATA
>CAYNOF010000975.1:0-2647 GCA_964398335.1 uncultured Rhizobiaceae bacterium | reverse complement strand
GTAGCGCGCGTTCTGCGGCGAGGCCGCATCTTCGCGCGTTCTGCCCAGCACGTCGTCGGCCAGCAGCGCGATGATTGCCGGCAAGTCGGCAGCCGTCGCGCGACGGAAGGTGAACTCCGAACTCAGGGCGTGATGCCCGTGCAGGCCTGGCGGAAGGCGCCGAAGGCGCTGGCGAAGTCACGCGCGGCGTAGCCCATCTTCGGGCGTCCGGCGGCGACCTCGACCATATCGGTCGCGGTCGAGCCCTGGGCCAGCGGGGCCAGGTTGGCCAGCTCGAACGTGCCCTTCAGCGCCGGCATCCCCATGTTCTCGGTCTTGGTGACGCGGATGTCGATCGCGTGTCCTTTCAGCGAAAGGCGCAGCACGCTGCCGGTCTGCGCCGCGTCGATGCCCTGCGCCAGGGTGAAGATCAGCGTGCCCTGCCCGCCGCGGCAGGTGATGAAGAATGGCGCGAACTCCGTCGGACCGTCGGTGAAGACCGTGCCGAGGCGATGCTGCCCGTCGGCATTGACGTCTTTCCACTGGATGCCGTCGGGGACATAGTCGACGAAGCCCGGCGGCGCCATCTGCTGCGCCGGCGCCGCGGCCGACAGCGACATCGCCAGCACGCCGACCACGATCCCCGCTTTCATCGCGCCCTCCGTCGTTGCCGCCGATTCTAGGTGGCGCGCCGCTTGCGGGCAACGCGCGGCGGTGCTTCGAGGCCGGCGACGAACAGCCCCAGCGCCGCATCCATCATGCGTTCGACCTCGTCCGCCTCGAGCCCCCAGCTGGCGTAGTGGTCGTCGACCTGCATGCGCGCGAGGCCATAGACCAGCGCTCGGCCGGTGACCACGATCAGGCGCGCGTCGGCGTCGTCGCGCACCTCGCCCTTCAGCCGCGCCTCCTCGACCAGCCCGGCCATCAGGCGCTGCACCGCCTCGTTGTCGGCGCGCAGCGCGGCGGAGCCCGCGAAATCGATCAGCCGGCGCGAGGAGATCACCTCGAAGAAGGTCGGATGGCGCACCGCCCAGCGCAGATAGGCCGAGCCGATCGCGCGCAGCCGCTCCAGCGGCGCCTTGCCGCCGGCTGCCTCGAGCGCGCGCAGGATCTCCTCCCGGAATCGCTTCATCGCCTCCTCGGCGACGGCGGTCAGCAGGGTGGTGCGGTCGGGGAAATGCCGGAATGGCGCGCCCGATGACACACCGACCCGCCGCGCCACCTCGCGCACGGTGACCGCCTCCGGCCCACCCTCGGCCGCCAGGCGCAACGCCTCCTCGACCAGCGCATGGCGCAGATCGCCGTGGTGGTAGGTGCGGCGCGGCTTGGCGGCAGGCTTACGCGGACGGGCCATGACCGCAGCATGACACAGCGTGCCGATCACGCAAATGTAAGCGGCGCTTAGATCGCGATTACGATAAGTAAGCGGCGCTCACATGCGGGAGGCTGGACGATGTCGAGGCTGTTGAAGGGCTGGCCGCTGGCAGGCCTGCTGGCTGCAATCCTTGTCGGCGGAGCGATCGCGATCGTCGCGGCCCATGGCGGCAGCGTCGAGGGTGTGCGGCTGGTGGTGCGCATCACGGCGCGCACCTCGTTGCTGCTCTTCGCGTTGGCCTTCACCGCCTCGGCGATGATCCGCCTGTGGCCCGGCACGTTCACCCGCTGGCAGCGGGCGAACCGGCGGCAACTCGGCGTCTCCTTCGCCGTGTCGCATCTCGTGCACGCCGCGGCGTTGATCGCACTGGCCTCGCTCGACCGCGCACTCTTCATGTCACTGACCACGCCGGTGAGCCTCGCCAGTGGCGGCCTTGCCTATGTCTTCATCGTCGCCATGGCCGCGACATCGTTTGACCAAACCGCGGCGATGATCGGCCCGCGCGCCTGGCGGCTGCTGCACACGGTAGGCGCCTGGTACATCTGGCTGAGCTTCGTCGTGGCCTACGGCAAGCGCGCGCCGCTCTCGGCGTTCTACTGGCCGTTCTTCGCCATCGTCATCGCCTTGCTCGTGGTCCGGCTGATGGCCCGGTATATGCGGCGCCCCGCGATTGCCTGACCACTATCGATAGTGGCGGGTTCATCAAACCGACACGACCTGTGGATATTCTGTCGGGATGAAGTCGCTGTTCGACAGTGCCCTGCAGCACCTGTTCACCTGGGCGTTCAAGGGTCTGGTCTATCCGCAGATCTGGGAGGATCCGGATATCGACATGGAGGCCCTGGCGATCCAGCCCGACAGCCATGTCGTGGCCATCGCCTCGGGCGGCTGCAACATCCTCTCCTACCTGGTCGCCGATCCGCGGCGCATCACCGCCGTCGATCTCAGCCCGGCGCATGTCGCGCTCAACCGGCTGAAGCTGGCGGCGGCGCGCGAGCTGCCGGACTGGCAGGCCTTCTACCGTTTCTTCGGCGCCGCCGACGCGCAGGAGAACGTCGACGCCTATTGGCGCTTCCTGTCGCCCAAGCTCGACAGCTCGAGCCGCCATTACTGGGAGCGTCGCCGCGTGCTGGGCCTGGGCCGGCGCCGCATCGGCATGTTCGCGCGCGACTTCTACCACCACGGCCTGCTCGGCCGCTTCATCGGCCTGGCGCATGTCGTGTCCCGCGCCTACGGCATCGATCCGCGCGACGTGCTCAACGCGCGCAGCCTGGGCGAGCAGCGCACCATCTT
>CAYNOF010000974.1:0-1327 GCA_964398335.1 uncultured Rhizobiaceae bacterium | reverse complement strand
GTACGAGGAAAACCTGATCGATGGCGTCGTCGTCTGAGCGTCGCCGACCGCGCGTGCTCGGCTACGTCATCGTCTCGCGCGAAGGCGCCTACGCCACCGCCGACGGCCACTATCCCGACGTGCTGAAGATCGAGGCCGACCAGCTCTTCTATCGCGACGCGCTGCGCGCCGCCGACGCCATCGCCAACGGCCGTCACTCCGCCGAGCGCGACCCGCAGACCGCCGACAAGAAACGGCTGACCGCGACACACTCGGTCGCCGGCCTCGCGGTCGATCCCCAACGGTCCCACGGCCTGCTGTGGAATCCCGCCGGCGCCGGCTTCGACGAGGCGTGGCGGCGGCTTGGCCTGACACCAGGCACAACGCTTGCCGTGGTCGGCGGCGCGGAGCTGTTCGGAGCCTTCCTCACCATCGGCTACGACACCTTCTTCCTCTCACAGTGCCGCTCGGCCGACGTGCCAGGTGGGCGACTGACATTCCCCGACATGGACGGCCGTCCCGATCTCACCGCACAGGCCGTGCTGGCGAGACACGGCTATCGCATGGGGGCGCACCGCATGCTCGACGCCGGCACGGATACCGTGCTGGAGGAATGGCTGCCGCGCGGATGACCAGCCCGCATCGCGGCTGTCGCCGCTTCGCGCGGTGCGGCATTGGGAGGTAATGTCGACGCTGGACGACACCGAGGAACACGTACGATGAGCTGGCAGCCCGAACTCGACGAACTGAAGCGCCGACAGGAGATGGTGCGGCGCATGGGCGGGCCGGACAAGGTCAAGCGCCAGCATGACGGCGGCCGCCTCACCGTGCGGGAGCGCATCGACAGATTGCTCGATCCCGGCAGCTTCCGCGAATGGGGCAGCGTCGCCGGCATGGCGACCTACGACCGCAGGAACGACCTCGAGGACCTTGTCGCGTCGAACTCGGTGACCGGGCGCGGCATGATCGATGGCCGACCGGTGGTGGTGTCGGGCGACGACTTCACCGTGCGCGGCGGCTCGGCCGATGCCACGATCAAGGAGAAGAACCTGCTGGCCGAGAAGATGGCCAACCAGTTCCGCCTGCCCATCGTGCGCATCATCGAGGGCTCGGGCGGCGGCGGCTCGGTGAAGACCATCGAGACCCAGGGCCGCGCCAACGTGCCCGGCGTGATCGGCTTCGATGTCGTCACCGCCAACATGGGCACGGTGCCCGTCGTCGCGCTGGGCCTGGGCTCGGTGGCCGGGCTGGGCGCGGCGCGGCTGGCGGCGTCGCACTACTCGGTGATGGTCAAGGGCCTGTCGGCGTTGTTCGTCGCCGGTCCGCCTGTCGTGGCACGGCTCGGCCA
>CAYNOF010000973.1:0-1444 GCA_964398335.1 uncultured Rhizobiaceae bacterium | reverse complement strand
CAGGTCAGCACGGCGAGCAGCAGGTTGTTGAAGATCAGCCCGCCCTCGCGGCTGATCGGCGCGAACAGGCCGCCGGCCGCCAGCCTGGGCGCGCGCCAGGCGTAGAGCGTGAGCCCGCCGCCGGTGACCAGCACGATGAAGCCCAGGATGTAGAGACCGCGCGCCGGGTCCTGCGCGAAGGCATGCACCGAGGTCAGTACGCCGGAGCGCACCAGGAAGGTGCCGAGCAGAGCGAGCGAGAAGGCGTGGATGGCGAGCAGCACCGTCCAGATCTTCAGCGCATCGCGCTTCTCGGTGACGATGGCGGAATGCAGCAGCGCGGTGCCCAGCAGCCAGGGCATCAGCGAGGCGTTCTCGACCGGGTCCCAGAACCAGAAGCCGCCCCAGCCGAGCTCGTAATAGGCCCACCAGCTGCCCAGCGCGATGCCCAGGGTGAGGCAGCACCATGCCGCCAGCGTCCAGGGCCGCACCCAGCGCGCCCAGGCGGCGTCGACGCGGCCCTCGATCAGCGCCGCGACGGCGAAGCTGAACGACACCGACAGCCCGACATAGCCGAGATAGAGCAGCGGCGGATGGAAGGCGAGACCGGGGTCCTGCAGGATCGGATTGAGGTCGTTGCCGTCGAACGGCGCCGGATCGAGCCGCGCGAAGGGATTGGACGTGAACAGGATGAAGGCGTGGAAGCCGAGGCCGATCAGCCCCTGCACGGCGAGCACGCGCGCGCGCAGGCTGGCGGGCAGGTTGCCGCCGAAGACCGCGACCGCGGCACCGAACAGCGACAGGATCAGCACCCACAGCATCATCGAGCCTTCGTGGTTCCCCCACACGCCGGTGATCTTGTAGAGCAGCGGCTTGCTCGAATGGCTGTTGGCCACGACGTTGAGCAGCGAGAAGTCGGAGACGACGTGGGCCCAGGTCAGCGCGCCGAACGACAGCAGCACCAGCACCGCCTGCGCCAGCGCCGACGTGCGGGCAAGCTCCATCAGGCCGGGATCGCCCTTGGCCGCGCCGGCCAGCGGCACGGTGCCCTGCACCAGCGCCACCACCAGCGCCAGCACCAGCGCGTAATGGCCAAGCTCGGGGATCATGTTACTTCCTGGCGTCCTGCTTCCAGTGGCCGGAATCCTTGAGCGCCTTGGCGACCTCCGGCGGCATGTAGGTCTCGTCGTGCTTGGCGAGGATCTCGCGCGCGACGAAGACGCCGTCGGCACCCAGCACGCCGATCGCCACCACGCCCTGGCCCTCGCGGAACAGATCCGGCAACTGCCCGCGATAGGTGACCTTGAGCGTGGCGCGCATGTCGGTGACGGTGAAGGTCGTGGTCAGCCCGTCGCTCGCCTTCACCACGCTGCCCGGTGTCACGAGGCCGCCGATGCGCACAAGCTTGTCCGGCGGCGGCTTCTTCTCGACGATCTGCGTCGGCGAGTGGAAGAACACGAGGCTG
>CAYNOF010000972.1:0-2523 GCA_964398335.1 uncultured Rhizobiaceae bacterium | reverse complement strand
CGGCCTCACGTCTCGGCCGCAGCGCGCGCGGCCAATGGCGGGAAGCCTTCGTCGCCCTCAAGGACGGCCACCTCGGCGCCGTGCGGCAGCTTCTGGAGCAGCGGCGCTAGAGCGGCGAGCACGCTGCCTGCGTCTTCCTGGGAGCGCCGGCGGGACGCCGGCGCTCCCAAAACCGCTTGAGTCCGCTTCATCGCACGCCAGCCTAGATATGCAGGGCCTCGCCCAGGGCGCGCAGGCTGGCTTCGTGGAAGGCTTCGCCCAGCGTGGGATGGGCATGGATCGTGCCGCCGATGTCTTCGAGTCGCGCGCCCATCTCGAGCGCCAGGGCGAAGCTCGCCGACAGCTCGGAGACCTGCGCGCCCACGGCGGCGATGCCGAGGATCACGTGGTTGTCGGCGCGCGCGATCGAGCGCACGAAGCCGTCCTCGGCCGCCATCGAGAGCGCGCGGCCGTTGGCCTGGAAGGGGAAGCTCGCGCTCAGCACTTCGCGGCCGTTCTTGCGCGCCTCGTCGGGCGAGAGGCCTGCGGTGACGATCTCGGGATCGGTGAAGCACACCGCCGGGATCGCGGTGGCGTCGAAGACGCGGCGGTGGCCGGCGATCTGCTCGGCCACCACGACACCCTGCGCCATGGCGCGGTGCGCCAGCATCGGCTCGCCGGTGACGTCGCCGATCGCCCAGACGTTGCGCATCGAGGTCATGCAATGCTCGTCGATGCGCACGGTGTTGCCATTCATGGTGAGGTCGAGCCGCTCCAGCCCGAAGCCCTGGATGCGCGCGCGCCGGCCGGTGGCGACCAGGATGCGGTCGGCGGCGATGCTGCGCGAGCCGCCGTTGCGTTCGACCGTGACAGCGTCGCCGGACTCGCTCAGGCCCTTGGCACGCGCCGAGGTCAGCACCTCGACGCCGAGCGCCTGCAGGCGGCGCGCCACCGGACGCACCAGTTCGGCGTCGTAGGCCGGCAGGATGCGGTCCTCGGCCTCGAGGATCGTGACCTTGGCGCCGAGCTTGGCGAAGGCGGTGCCCAGCTCGAGCCCGATGTAGCCGGCGCCGACCACCACGAGTCGCTCGGGCACCGCGGCCAGCGCCAGCGCCTCGGTCGAGGAGATCACGCGGCCGCCGAAGGGCAGGGTGGAGAGCGCCGCCGGCTGCGAGCCGGTGGCCAGCACGACGTGCTCGGCGCGGATGCGGTCGGTGCCGGTGTCGGTCTCGACCTGGCAGGTCTTGCCGTCGGTCATCGTCGCGTGACCCTGCACGATGCGCACGCGGTGGCGCTTGAGCAGCGCGGCGACGCCGCTGGTCAGGCGGCCGACGATGCCGTCCTTCCACTCGATGGTGCGCGCGAAGTCGATGCTCGGGCGCTCGACCCTGATGCCGAACGGCGCCCTGGTCGATTGCTCGACGGCGTGCGCGTAGGCATCGGCGGCGTGGATGATCGCCTTCGAGGGGATGCAGCCGACATTGAGGCAGGTGCCGCCCAGCCCGCCGCCGATGCCGCCCTGTTCGACGAGGATGGTATCGAGGCCGAGCTGGCCTGAGCGGATGGCGCAGACATAGCCGCCAGGGCCGCCGCCAATGACCAGCACCTTGGTGGTGAGCTCGGCCATCTCAGGACTCCATGAAGATCGTCGCCGGCGTCTCGAGCAGCGTCTTGATGCGCTGCACGAAGCTCGCCGCGACGTAGCCGTCGATGACGCGATGATCGAAGGACGACGACAGGTTCATCATGGTGCGCGGCACGAACTGGCCGTCCTGCCACACCGGGCGCACCACCTGCTTGTTGACGCCGATGATCGCCACCTCGGGCCGGTTGACCACCGGCGTGGTGACGATGCCGCCCAGCGCGCCGAGGCTGGTGATGGTGATGGTCGAGCCGGAAAGCTCGCTGCGGCTGGCGCGGTTCTCGCGCGCGGCTTCGGCGAGTCGCCGAACCTCGGCGGCGCAGTCCCACAGGTCGCGCGCCTCGCAATGGCGCACGACGGGGACCATCAGGCCGGCCGGCGTCTGCGTGGCGATGCCGATATGCACGCCGCCGTGGCGCTCGATGGTCTCGGCCTCGTCGTCGTAGAGCGCGTTCATGTCGGGGAACTCGGCCACCGCCTTGACCAGCGCCAGCATCAGGAACGGCATCAGGGTGAGCCGCGGCCGATCCGCCTGCTTGTTGAGCGAGGCACGCAGCTCCTCGAGCGCGGTGACGTCGACCTCCTCGACGTAGGAGAAATGTGCCACGCGCCGCTTGGAGTCGGCCATCTTCTGCGCGATGCGCCGGCGCAGGCCGATCACCTTCACCGTCTCGACATCGGTGTTGGCGCCGCGCGCGCCGGCTTTCGCCGGGCCGGTCGCGCCGCGCAGGAAGGCGTCGAGATCGTCGTGGCCGATGCGGCCCGCCGGTCCCGAGCCGCGCACCTGGCGCAGGTCGATGCCGGCCTCGCGCGCGCGACGGCGCACCGCCGGCGAGGCCAGCGGCTTCTCGCCGGCCGCGCGCGGCGGTCCCAGTGGTGCGCGTGTGGTGGCGATCGGCGGC
>CAYNOF010000971.1:0-2005 GCA_964398335.1 uncultured Rhizobiaceae bacterium | reverse complement strand
AGCAGCTGGCGACCGCGACGCCTGACCGGGACAGCCGCGAGATCAGCGCCATCGTCGAGGGTGCCGCGCGCAACGATGCCGGCTGGCGCAAGCAGGCCGACGACTACATCCGCGGCGAGGAGCGCTCGACCTTCGGCAATCGCAGCGATGCCAGCGACCGGGCGATCCGCCTGCTCGAAGCGGTCGACGAGCGCTGCCGTCGCGGTGATTGCGTGACCAGCCGCCAGCCGCTGGGCGGCGCCTCCTCCGTGGCGCAATCGCCGGCGCACGACGTGGCGCGCATCGGCAAGACCAATGTCTGCTCGGCCTATCCGATCGACGCCGTGGGCGTGAAGCGCTGGAACGTGCCGGCCGGCTCGCTGGCGTTCGACTTCCAGCCGCGTGGCACGCAGCCATCCGCCGGCGCCATTCCGGTCGTGCCGGGCGACACCCGCCTGACCGGCGGCCCGCGCGGCGCGCGCTATGTCGAGGACTACGTGCTGACCGGCGACTCGCTGCTCGAGGTGAAGGGCTTCAAGACGCCGGTGCCGCAGGGCCGTCTGCGCGTGATCCTGCTGGGCTCGACGCAGCAGCGCGCCCAGGGGCAGCGTCTGCCCTTCGGCGCGAGCATCGAGGTGAACGGCCACGTGCTCGAGGTGCTCGGCGTGGCGCCCAACCACTGGCTGCAGCGCGGCGTGCTCACCGGCGCCGACCGCAACCAGTCGATGGCCGGCGCCAACCTGCTGCCGGGCAGTGCGCCGGCGATCGTCTTCGAGACCGACAGCGATCGCGGCCAGCTGACGCTCGGCTTCCCCAGCGGCGTCGAGGTCGGCGCGCTCATCATCGAGCAGGCCAACCAGCCGTCGTCCTTCCTGCTCGACGCGGCGGCGCCGGGCGCGGTCGCCTCCGACTCCACCTGCCTGCAGGAGCAGGAGAAGATCGACCGGGCGCTTGCCAAGCTGCCGTCGGGCCGTCCGACGCAGCCGCGCACGCCGACCGTGCAGACCACGCCCATTCCGCCGAGCCCGACCCCGCTCAGCCCGAGCTGACGGCCTGCCCCAAAAAGAAAACGGCGCCTGATGGCGCCGTTTTCCTTTGGGTGGCTACTGCTCGCGCGGCGCGTGCTTGCCGAGGATGCGCTGCAAGGTGCGGCGGTGCATGTTGAGCCGTCGCGCGGTCTCCGAGACGTTGCGGTCGCATTGCTCGAAGACGCGCTGGATGTGCTCCCAGCGCACGCGGTCGGCCGACATCGGGTTGCTGGGCGGCGGCGGCAGCTTCTTGCCGTGCGCCACCAGCGCCTGCTCGATGGCGTCGGCGTCGGCCGGCTTCGACAGAGAGTCGACCGCGCCTTCCTTCACCGCGGCGACGGCGGTGGCGATGTTGCCGTAGCCGGTGAGCACGACGATGCGCATGTCGGGCCGCGCCTTGCGCAGCGGGCCGACGATCTCCAGGCCGTTGCCGTCGCCCAGACGCAGGTCGATCACCGCGTAGGCCGGCGGCGTGGCCGTCTGCGCCAGGGCCTCGGCAACCGAGCCGACTGACGTCACCACATAGCCGCGCTGCTCCATGGCGCGCGCCAGCCGGGTGCGGAACGCCTGATCATCGTCGGCGATCAGCAGGCTGCGCTCTGCATCATCGTCGCCGGCATCCGCCGCTGCTGCGGCCGCGCCGGGCTTGTCCTCGCGGTTGGCCACGATCGTCCCCTGCTACGCTTTCGAACGCTGCCGGCGGGCGAATGCCCGTCCGGCTTTTAAGTAGACCGGAATACCGGGTTCTTCCAGCGCGCCGTGACCCGGGCGCCGCTGCCCGCCGAGGGCGGGCGATTGTCGAAACGGACGATGGCGCCGGTTCGTTCCAGCAAGGTCTTGGCAATGAACACACCCAGGCCCATGTGGCCGTCTGTGCCGTCGCGCGTCGACAGGAACGGCGCGCCGAGCTCGTCCAGCAAGGTGTCGGGGAAGCCCGGGCCGTCGTCCTCGACCGCCACCTCGACCCAGGCGCCCGTCCAGCGCGAGGTGATCGACAC
>CAYNOF010000970.1:0-5031 GCA_964398335.1 uncultured Rhizobiaceae bacterium | reverse complement strand
GGTGCTCGTAGAAGATGCCGAACTTCATGTGCGTGTCACTCCCTTCGGCCAATTGGACGGCCCGTGTCGGGACGAGTCAATCGGCCGGGTTGCTATCAGCAATCTGACCAAGAAGTTATGGCGATCCCTCAGGAAACCCTGTAAGACTGCCCAAACGGTGCAATGAACAAACGTAACGTGTTGACAGACAATAATCTTGCCACCGATCCTGCCGCCGCTCCTATCGCTTCCCTAGCGCTCAAGGCGGCGCGCTGATGGCCTTCAGCCATTCCTTCGTGGTGCCGTCCTACAACCACGGCCAGTTCATCGGCGAGACCATCGAGTCGCTGCTCAACCAGGACCTGCCGGGGTCCGAGATCGTCGTCTGCGACGACCACAGCTCGGACAATTCGCGCGAGGTGATCGAGCGCTACCGCGATCGCATCCGCATCGTCCATCCGCCGCATCGCATGGGCATGATGCCCAACTACAATTTCGCCACCGCGCAGGCGACCGGCGAGTGGGTGTCGCTGCTGGGCTCCGACGATCGCGCGCAGCCCTGCTTCGCGCGGCTGGTGCGCGAGGGCGCGGCGCGCACGCCCAATACCATCGTGGTCACCGGCGACTACGACCAGATCGACGGCGAGGGCCGCAAGATCCGCGCCGAGAAGGTGCTGTCGGTGCGCCCGGTGACGCAGCCGCCGCAGACCTTCTACACCCAGCTCGCCGCGCCCAAGGTGCCGCCGGTGGCCAACGCCTTCCATCGCGCGTCGTGGGAGAAGGTCGGCGGCTTTCCCGAGCAGGCGACCCTGATCGGCGACTGGGGCCTGTGGCTGCGGCTGGCACCGCTGGGCAATTTCGTGCACATCGCGCAGCCGCTGGCCGAGTACCGCGTCAGCTACCGGCCCAACATCGCCTACGAGCGGCGCGTCGAGGCGCTGCGCGACGACGCCTACATCGTGCTGACCCTGATCCCGGAGATCGCCAAACAGATTCCCAATGTCGACATGAAGTATGTCGAGATGGCGCGGCGTGTGCGGCTGCGCTCGCTGATCTCGGGCTACAGCCGGATGCTCAAGCCCGACGACCGCGCCTTCGCCGTCGAGATCCTGGCCGACTGGGCGAAGATGACCGGCCTCGACGGCATGCTGCAGCGTTTCGCCCGCGGCGAAACCATCGCCGCCGGCTGGCGCGACAGCACGCTCCGCCGCATCCTGCGCGACATCTACAAGGCGCTCAGGCGTTAGCCGGAGGCGTCGTCACTCCTGCCAGGGGAAACGCGGCAGGAAGAGGTCGGTGCTGTAGCGCGAGAGGCGGTAGTTCTCGGTGGCGTTCACGAGTGCGGCGCGGATGCCGGGCTCGAGCGCGGAGTGGCCGGCGTCGGGCACGATCACGTAGCGCGCTTCGGGCCAGGCGCGCGCCAGCTCGTCGGCGGTGACCGGCGGGCAGACCGCGTCGTAGCGGCCCTGGACGATGGTGCAGGGCAAATGGCGGAAGCGGTTGATGTCGCGCCACGGCCAGCCATCGGCGAGGAAGACGCGGTTGACGAAGTAGTGCGCCTCGATGCGCGCCAGCGCCAGCGCGAAGCCGCCACCGTCGGCCTCCAGCGCGCCGCGGGCACTGGGATAGAGTGTCGAGCAGGTCGCCTCGTAGCGGCTCCAGGCGCGCGCCGCGGCCCGGTGGCGCACCGGGTCGGGATCGGTCAGGCGGCGGTAATAGCCGGCCAGCAGGTCGTTGCGCTCGGCCACCGGCAGATGCTCGGCGAATTCGCGCCATGCCTCGGGGAAGATGTTCCGCATGCCGTGCAGGAACCACTGCACCTCGTTGTCGCGGCCCAGGAAGATGCCGCGCAGGATGAAGCCGATGCAGCGCTCGGCGTGGCGCGAGGCATAGGCCAGCGCCAGCGTCGAGCCCCACGAGCCGCCGAACAGCAGCCACTGGGCGATGCCGAGATGTCGCCGCAATTTTTCGAGATCGTCGACCAGGTGCGGCGTGGTGTTGTCGGTCACGTCGCCCAGCGGCAGCGAGCGGCCCGAGCCGCGCTGGTCGAAGATCACGATGCGGTAGAAGGCGGGATCGAAGAAGCGGCGATGCACCGGTGCGGAGCCGGCGCCCGGCCCGCCATGCAGGAAGACGACCGGCACGCCCTCGGGGTTGCCGCTCTGCTCCCAGTACAGGGTGTGGCGGGCATCGACCTGCAGCATGCCGGAGGTGTACGGCACGATGTCGGGGAACAGCTCCGACCGTAAGGGGTTCTCCGACCGCGGCATGTGGTGGTGCGCTATGCTCCTGTGCGCGTCGGCGGGCGGGGTTTCGCGACCGTGACGCGCCGCGATATTATGCGATCATCCGGAGCCGTCAAAGCGCGCGCGCTGCGGCATGAGAGTGGTTCTGACGTGTCGAGGTCGTGAATGGCGGCGCATCTGCGCGGATTCCTTGCCCGCTTGGCGGGCTTTGCCCTGGTGCTCGCGCTGGCGGCCGGACTCGCCGCCTGCGAGACGCCGACGTCGAATGGCAGCCGCGACGCCCGCCCGCAGAGCCGCGAGCCGGGCGAAAGCCGCGGCCCCGCCGCGACCGATCCCGCCTCGGTCTATGTCCGCGGCGTGCTCGACCGTCTGGCCAAGGCCGCCGGCGAGTCGCGCCCGTGGACGATCGCGATCCTCAACGTACCCGACGTCAACGCCTTCGCCCTGCCCGACGGGCGGGTCTACGTCACACGCGGCCTGATGGTGCTGCTCGACAACGAGGCGCAGCTCGCCGCCGTGGTCGGCCACGAGATGGCGCATGTCACCGCGCGCCACGCCGAGGCGCGCCGCGCGCTGCGCCAGCGCAATGTCGAGGCCGCGGTCTCGGTGGCGCGCACGACGGGTGATCCCAACCTGGCGCGCGACGTCGTGGCGCTGGGCGTGCTCGACGAGCGCGCCTATTCGCGCGACCAGGAATTCGAGGCCGACCGCATCGGCATCGCCACCATCGGCCGCGCCGGCTACGACGTCGATGCCGCGGTCACCGCGCTGTCGCGGCTGCGCGACCACGACCTCCTGGAGGCGCGGCGGGCCAGCCGCGCGCCCGATGCGATCGATTCGAGCTCCAACATGATGTCGACGCATCCCCGCACGATCGACCGGGTGAAGGCGGCGCGCGACCTGGTGGCGTCGCAGCACGCCCAGGGCGAGATCAGCCGCGACAAGTACCTCGACGCCATCGACGGCATGCTGTTCGGCGACGAGCCGCGCCAGGGCTTCGTGCGCGGCCGCAGCTTCCTGCACCCCGAGATGGGCTTCGCCTTCACCGTGCCGCCGGGCTATCGCCTGCGCAACAGCCCGAGCTCGGTGATGGCGATCGGCCCCGACGATTCGGGCATGCTGTTCACCTGCCGGCCGGGCGCCGGCGAGGGGCCGATGGTCGACACCATGCGCCGGCTGCTGCCGTCGGTCAGCCTGGCCGACGCGCGCGCGACGACGATCAACGGCATGGAGGCGGCGATCGGCCAGCGGCCGCGCGGTGCCGGCACCGACGAGGATTTCCGCGTCGTGGCGATCCGCTTCACGCCCCATGTCTGCGTCTTCCTGATGCGCTCGGCGGCCTATCGCCAGCCCGACCGCGGCGAGGAGATGGTGCGCGCGGCGCAGAGCTTCCGCCGCCTGAACCAGGCCGAGCGTGCGCAGCTTCGGCCGTTCCGGCTCAAGATCGTCACGGTCGCCGCCGGCGACACGCCGCAGCGCCTGGCCGCGCGCATGCCGCTGGGCGAGAGCTCGCTCGACTGGTTCAATACGCTGAACGGCCTGCAGCCCGGCGCGACCCTGCAGCCGGGACAGCGCGTGAAGACAGTGGTGCTGGACTGACTTTCCGTCAGGCGATGGTGCTACTATGCCGTACGGGTCCACGAAGCGTGGGGGAGTGAACTCATGGCAAAGGCAATCGGCCTGATCGTCGCGGCTCTCGTGTGCGCGCCTGCGGCAATGGCACAGCAATCGGCACCGTCGATGTCGACGAGCTGGCGCAGCATCACGATCGACCAGGCCGCCTGCGTCGCCCGCGCCCAGAGCGCCATGCAGGCGGCGGGCCTGACGCAGAACTACGAGACCGTGGGCGAGAGCGTCTATGGCGAGGTCCCGTCCTACACCGGCGCGATCCGCTGTGTCGCCACCAAGGGTCTGGTCTACTTCGTCGTCGCCGGACCGGACGTCAAGCTGTGCAGCCAGCACCAGGGCAATCTGGTCCGGCTGTTCGAGCAGGGCGGCCAGAGTGGCCAGGGTCAAGGCGGCCAGGGTCAAGGCGGCCAAGGTCAGGGCGGCCAGGGTCAGGGCGGCCAGCGCTCCGGCGAGCGCGGCAGCAACTGACGCGCGCGCCGCGGTTCACTGCGAGCCTTCGCAATCGGCCAAGGTCTTGCCCGGCGCCTCGCCCAGGGCGTCCTTCACGTTGAGTAACGAGAAGCGCTCCTCGAGGTGCAGCTCGGGAAGCTCGACGGTGAAGCTCGGCGCGCGAGATTTCACCAGGCCGTACGCGATGTCCATCAACGCCGCCTTCTCGGGGCGCGTCTGCGCGTTGAGCAGCCATCCATCCTGCAGGGTCACCGGCCGATTCTGTCCGTCGATGACGAACTGGTAGAGCCGCGATCCCTGGATGTCCTTGCCCTTGATCTGCACGTGCAGGCTCGGGCCGCCCGGCGGCAGCCCGCCGCTGTTGCAAGCGAAGTGCACGAGGCTGCCCGCCTGGTTCTGGATCTGACCGGCGGCGGTGCCCTGGTTGAATCCCGAGGTCCAGCGGAAGTCGGCCGCGAGGGCGGGCGCCACGGCGGCTATGGCGATGCAAAGGGCGAGCAGTCTCGTCATGTCTCTCTCCGCCTGAAGGGCAGGCGGCGCATTGTCCGGGCAAGTCGGCGCGCTGTCATCCGCGCGCTCAGCGCGGCTGATGGTTCGGCAGGCGCGGCGCGCCGATGTCGGGGCGCAGGCGGGTCGCCAGCAGCTCGCCCTTCTCCTGCAGCACGGGATAGGCCGCCGCCGCCACCAGATGCGTGTTGACGCTCTTGAGGTCGCGCAGCGCGTCGAG
>CAYNOF010000969.1:0-1840 GCA_964398335.1 uncultured Rhizobiaceae bacterium | reverse complement strand
GACGCGGATGCCGTACTGGTCGGCGATGCGCGCCACCTGGTCGACGCCGTCCAGCGCCGTATAGGTGCGGATATAGCGCACGCGGCCGGCCAAGGTGCGCATGTCGCGCTCCATCTGCTCGACGCGGGGCTTGTCGCCGCGCGCGGCGTCCTGGTCCTTGGCATAGGGCGCGTAGGTCACGCCGTGCAGCAGCCCGTCGATGGGCGGCGCATCGTAGGTGCGCGTGAAGAGGTTCCACGCACCAAAGGTGGCGGCGACGGTCAGGACAACGGTGAGGAGAGCAGAGAGACGCATGCTGGACAGTTCGCGAAGCCCTGCAACCTTCACGCCAATGACTTGGCCGGAGCCCGTCCGTCCGCCACGGACCGGACCCGCTCGAGCAGAGCGGGTGGCAACAGGGCGGTGCGTCGGTGCCGGTCGGCTCTGCCACCAGCGACGTGCTGCCTGACCTCTTCGAGGCTCTTCCCTGCGCCTGTTTCCTCGACGCCGACCCTCTTCGGCGCCGATCGGGCGACTGCCGCTTGTATAGCCGTCCTCCATGGTTGTGGACAAGGGTCGTAACGTCTTGAAATAAGGAATCATTTCGGCGCCAAGGCCGACCGCCGCGACAATGCGGCGAAGGTTTGGTCAAGGATGTGTGACAAATTAAGCTGATGAGCATCGAAGCGTCCGTTGCCGTACCCGTTCGCCGCCGGCCGAGCCTGCTCTCGCTCGCCGCCTGCGCCATCGGCGTGCTCGTGGCGATCCCGATCCTCGGCGTGCTGGTGCACCTGCTGCGGCCCAGCGGCGTGGAGTGGCGCGAGACCGCCGGCATCGTGCTGCCCGGCTTCCTGCTCAACACGGCGGTGATGCTGCTGGCTGTCGCCATCGGCACGACGATCATCGGCACGGGAACGGCCTGGCTGGTGGTGATGTGCCGCTTCCCCGGGCAGCGGCTCTTCGAATGGGCGCTGGCCCTGCCGCTCGCCGTGCCGGCCTATGTGATGGCCTACACCTGGACCGACCTGCTGCAATTCGCCGGACCGGTACAGACGGCGTTGCGCGAGGCCTTCGGCTGGGGCGCGCGCGACTACTGGTTCCCGGAGATCCGCTCGGTGGGCGGCGCGGCCACCATGTTCGTCTTCGTGCTCTACCCCTACGTCTACCTGCTCGCCCGCACCGCCTTCATCGAGCAATCGGTCTGCGCGCTCGACGCCGGGCGCATCCTGGGCAACGGCCCGTGGCGCAATTTCGCGCGGGTGGCCCTGCCGCTGGCGCGCCCCGCGATCGCCGCCGGCACGGCCCTGGCGCTGATGGAGACGCTCGCGGATTTTGGCACCGTCGCCTATTTCGAGGTCCAGACCTT
Source organism: uncultured Rhizobiaceae bacterium (assembly GCA_964398335.1). GTDB lineage: Bacteria > Pseudomonadota > Alphaproteobacteria > Reyranellales > Reyranellaceae > JAFAZJ01. Next base: position 495 of record CAYNOF010000969.1, on the reverse strand, counting down.
CACCACCGGCATCTACCGCGCCTGGTTCACCTACAACGACAAGGTCGCCGCCGCCCAGCTCGCCAGCCTGCTGCTGATCTTCGCGCTCGCCCTGCTGACGATCGAGCGCCGCTCGCGCGCCGACCGCCGCTTCCATCACACCACGCCGCGCTACCGCCCGCTGCCGGCGCATCGGCTGACCGGCTGGCGCGCGATCGCCGCGACGCTCGCCTGTGCCATCCCGCTGGCGATCGGCTTCGTGATCCCCGCCCTGGTGCTGCTGCGCTTCGCGATCTTCTCCGGCGACGCGCAATGGGGGGCGCGCTACGTCAGCCTGGCGCTCAACAGCATCACCGTCGCCGGGCTGGCCGCCATCGTCACGGTGCTGGCGGCGCTGGGCCTGGCCTATGCGGCGCGCGTCATGCGCCGCGGCCCGACGGTCTGGGTCGCGCGCTTCGCCGGGCTGGGCTACGCCGTGCCCGGCATCGTCATCGCCGTGGGCGTGCTCTCGCCGAT
>CAYNOF010000968.1:0-2969 GCA_964398335.1 uncultured Rhizobiaceae bacterium | reverse complement strand
CCCTGCCGATCGCGCGCGGCGCGCGGCGCCGGCGCGCCTGGTTCGCGAGCAAGCAGGAAGCGATCGATGCCTATCGCGGCCGCGGTGCCTTCGCGACCTGGGTGGGGCGCTTCCTCGACGACTACGCCGAGGATGGATTCGCACCGATGCCCGACGGCGACGGCGTGACCTTGACCTGCGAGCCGGCCTGGGAGGCGGCGACCTTCGCCAGCTCGCGCCACAACGGCGCCGACCTGCTGGCGCGGATCAAGGTGCCGGCGACGATCCTGGTCGGCGAGAAGGGCAGCGTCTCGCGCTCGGTCGACGCGGCGGCGTCGCGCACGGCCGTGCGGCGCACCGTCGAGACCGTGCCGGGCACCACGCATTTCGTGCCGATGGAACGGCCCGACATCGTGCGCCAGCGGCTGATCGCCGCGCTGGAGGCTCGCACCAGGGTCGGGGCCGGATTGGTGGGCGCACCAGGGCTCGAACCTGGGACCCGCTGATTAAGAGTCAGCTGCTCTACCAACTGAGCTATGCGCCCAATCCGGAAACGCTGTCGGGCCTCTCCCGCCCGAAGCGGCGCGCGATATAGCAGCGGCCTGTGGGCGGCGCAAGCTTCAGGAATTGCGGGGAATCACCAGGTCGCGGTGGATACTCACGCCCAGCAGCAGGCCGCAGGCGAACAGCACGGTGAGCATCGCCGTGCCGCCATAGGAAACCAGCGGCAGCGGCACGCCGACCACCGGGATCAGGCCCATCACCATGGCGACGTTGATGAAGACGTAGAGGAAGATGTTGATGGTCACGCCCATCGCCAGCACGCGGCCGAAATGGTTGCGACTGGAGCGGGCGATGACGAAGCCGTAGGCCAGCAAGAGCGCGAACAGCGTCAGGATCAGCGCGCCGCCCAGCAGGCCGGTCTCCTCGGTCCACATGGTGAAGATGAAGTCGGTGTGCTTCTCGGGCAGGAAGTTCAGGGCCGATTGCGTGCCCTGGCCGAATCCCTTGCCGAACAGTCCGCCCGAGCCGATGGCGATCTTCGACTGGGTGATGTGGTAGCCGGCGCCCAGCGGGTCGCGGTCGGGATCGAGGAAGGTCAGCACCCGGCTGCGCTGGTAGTCGCGCATCATGCTCCAGGCGACCGGCAGCGAGCCGATGGCCAGCAGGCCGGCGAGCAGGAATTTCCACAGCTTCACGCCCGCCGCAAACATCACGGTGGTGCCGGCCAGCAGCAGCACCATGGCGGTGCCGAGATCGGGCTGCACCATCACCAGCGCCACCGGCACCAGCATCGCCAGCACCGGCGGGATGGCGTAGACGATGCGCTCGACCTGCTCGCGCGAGAGATGGTGGTAGTAACGCGCCAGCGACATCACCAGGGCGATCTTCATCAGCTCCGAGGGCTGGATCTGGATCACCTTGAAGTCGAGCCAGCGCTGCGCGCCCATGGCGCCCTTGCCGATCACGTCGACGGCCACCAGCATCAACACCGAGATGATGTAGAACGGATAGGCCATCCGCATCCAGACACGGATGTCGACCAGCGCCACCAGCAGCGCCAGCAGCAGCGCGACGCTGAAGCGGATCGCGTGCTTGGCCGCCCACGGCTCGGGCTTCATGCCGCCGGCCGAATAGAGCGCGAGCGTGCCGACGCCGGCGATCATGATCAGCAGCAGCACCAGGCCCCAGCGGATGCGCCAGATCTTGTCGCCCAGGGTGAGCTCGGGGATGGCGGCAGCGGCGAGCGTCATTTGCGCTCCGCCACGTTGGCGGCGTCGGGCACGGTGTGCACCCCGGCGGTCTTGAAGCGGCCGGGCTTGCGCGAGGGATCGAGCTTCTGCGTCTGGATCAGGATGTCGCGGGTGATCGGCGCGGCGGTGGCCGAGCCGCCCATGCCATGCTCGACGATCAAGGCGCAGGCGTAGCGCGGATTGTCGATCGGCGCGTAGGCGACGAACAGCGCGTGGTGGCGCAGGTGCCAGGGCAGCTCGGCCTGGCTCATCCGGCGGTCGCGCTCCGACTCGGTGATGCGCTTGACCTGCGACGTGCCGGTCTTGCCGGCCATCGCCATCTCCCGCTGGGTGATGCGCGCAGCCCAGGCGGTGCCGTGCTCGCCGTTGACCACCGCGATCATGCCCTGACGCACCGCGTTGATATTGGCCGGCTTGATGCGCAGGCTGGGCGCGTCGGGCGCAGTCTGCACCGAGGGCGCGGTGAGCTGGTCGCGGGCGCGCGCGATCGAGGCCACCAGGCGCGGCTTGACCTCGTAGCCGCCGTTGGCGATGCGCGCGGTCATCACCGCGAGCTGCAGCGGCGTCGCCAGCATGTCGCCCTGGCCGATACCGAGATTGTAGGTGTCGCCGATGTTCCAGGCCTTGCTCTGGCTCTCCTGCTTCCAGGCGCGCGTCGGCTGCAGCGCGCCGGACTCCTCGGGCAGGCCGGCGCCGGTGGGCCGGCCGAAGCCCAGCTTGAAGGCCATGTCGGAGATGCGCTCGACGCCGGCGCGCTTGGCCGCCTCGTAGAAGAAGCAGTCGCAGGATTGCGCCAGCGCGCCCTGCACGTTGAGCCAGCCGTGGCCCGCCGGGTGGATCCAGCAATACTTCTTCTGGTCCTTGCCCGGCAGGTCGATCGAACCGGCGCAGGGCAGCGGCGTCCACGGATCGATGACGCCGCCCTCCAGCGCCGCCAGCGCCGTCACCATCTTGTAGGTCGAGCCGGGCGGATAGGCGCCGGCCGCCGCCTTGTTGAACAGCGGCTTCATCGGATGGTTGAGCAGATCGTTCCACTCGCTCTGCGTAATGCCGCGGGCGAAGGTGTTGCTGTCGAAGCCCGGCACCGAGACCATGGCGAGGATGTCGCCGGTGATCACGTCCATCACCACGGCGGCGGCGCTCTCGTTCTTCAGCCGGTCGGCCACCCAGCTTTGCAGCTCGAGGTCGATGGTCAGGACCAGGTTGGCGCCGGCCTCGCCCTCGGAGCGGTCGAGC
>CAYNOF010000967.1:0-6425 GCA_964398335.1 uncultured Rhizobiaceae bacterium | reverse complement strand
GCGCAGATTGCCGAGCAGATGCGTGAGGTACCACGGCGCCACGACGACGAAGGCGAGCGCCGCCGTGCCGATGGTGACGGCGAAATCGCGCCATGGCGGTCGGTCCGACGCCGAGCGCCATTGCAGGATCAGCACCAGCGGTCCCAGCATCACCATGTCGATGCGCGTGCCGACCGCCAGGCCGATCAGGACGCCGGCGCCGACGACGCGGCCGCGCCCTTCGCGCTGCGCCATCAGCAGCGCGAGCAGCGCCAGCGACCAGGCGATGGCATAGGGCCGCGCCTCGGTCGACAGCTCGACGAACATCGGCAGCGCGGCGGCGAGCGCGCCGGCGATGCAGCTGCGCCGTGCGGTGATCAGCGTGGCGACGCAGCTCACCACCACGATCGCGACGATGGCGATGACGCGCAACGTGGCGAGATCGGCGTAGTTGGCGAACAGCGTCGCCTCGAGCGCGGCGAGCGGTTTCAGCATGCCCGGCACGTCGGCGGATGCCGCACCGCCGGTGACGAGTCGCCATAGCGTTTCGATGCCGGCGATCAGCGCGGTCAACCAGGTCAGCAGGCCCGACGGCACGAACTTGTAGGCCGGCGTGATGCCCTCGAGCAGCAGCAGGCCATCGCCGAGATAGCCGGCCTCGTCAGACGCCGTCGGTGCGTGGCCGTCGGGGAAGGCGATGACCCGCAGCGCCACCGCTGCGAGGACGATCACCGCAACCAGCAGGCTAGGGCGCATGATGCCTCATCGGCGGAGCCTATACCGCCGCCGGCACGCGACCGACGGCGAAGAATGACAGGCCCATGACATGGCGCAGGGCCTTGTCGAGCGGGCGCAGCATCGGGATCAGGCGGTTGAACAGCTTGACCTGCTCGGCCGGCGGCGTGGTGCGCTTCAGCACACGGCCGTTGAGCCACCAGCCCGGCACCGCGAAGGCGTTGAACGGCCATAGCCGCTCCGCCTCGAAGCCGGCTTCGGTCAGCGTTCGCGTCAGCGAGGCGCGGTCATAGCGCCGCCAATGACCGATGGCGTCGTCCATCGGCGAGTGCAGCGACTTCATCGCCGGCACCTTCAGCACGATGCGCCCGCCGGGCTTCAGCCGCCCGCGCAGGCGCGACAGCAGCGCGACGTCGTGCTCGATGTGCTCCAGCACGTCGAACAGGATCACGCTGTCGAAGGCCTCGCCGAGATCGACGGCGGGATCGGTGGCGTCGGCGTGGCGCACGGTGACGCTGGCCATGCCCTTGGTCGCTTCCGTGGCGGCGGCGGCATAGGCGGGATCGATGTCGACCGAGACCAGCTCGTGGCCGGCCTTGGCCAGCGGCACGGTATAGGTGCCGGTGCCGCAGCCGACTTCGAGCACGCGCTTGCCGAGGAAAGGCCGCGCCTCGTCGAGGATCCAGCGCGTGTAGGCGTCGGCACCCGACAGATTGTCGAGCCAGAAATCCTGCGCCGCCGAAACGCCGCCGAGATGGGTCTCTGTCGTCATGGCTGCGCCTTCGTGGTGTCGTTGCGTGTCGCCGCCAGCAGGGAAGCAATCGCCCAGGTCGCCAGGCCGATCAAGGTATAGCCGCCGATCAGGTAGATCTGCACCGTTGTCGCCGCGACGATCGCCGCGGTGGCGCCGATGCCGAACTGGCCGAGGATCAGCACGAAGGCGAACTGGTAGCTGCCGACATAGCCCGGCGCCGTGGGCAGGAGCGTGCTCAGACTCGCGCCGCCCATCAGCGACAGCATGCCGGCGAGCGACAGCTTGACGCCGACGGCGCCGCAGATCGACCACACCGAACAGATCTCCACCGCCCAGATCGGCAGCGTGCCGAGTGCGATCGGCGCGAAGCGCGGCGTGCCCACGACGCGCAGCAATTGCGCGAAGTCGCCCAGCATGGCGCCCAGCCGCGTCGCGATGGCGCGGCCGCCGGGCAGGCGAGCGATCAGGCGCGACAGCGCCGCTTCGGCGTTGGCCTGCGACAGGCGCGTGGCGATCAGCAGCAGCACGCCGACCCCGATCGCCGCGACCACGGCACCGCCCACCAGGACGTGGCGGCTGGCGTCGTCGCCGCCGCCGGCCAGCCCGAGGCCGACCGCCAGCACGCCGACGACGGCCAGCAGGTCGAGCAGCCGCTCGATGAAGATCGAGGCCAGCACGCCCGAGCGCGACAGCCCGGTGCGGCGCGCGAGATAGTCGGCGCGGAACACCTCGCCCAGCCGTGCCGGCAGCGCGGCGTTGACGGCGTAGCCGGTGGCCAGCGCCTGCAGGCTCATGCCGGCGCTCACCGGCGCGCGGAAGGAGAGGATGCCGCGCCAGCGCAGCGCGCGCATCACCATCGCCACACCGTAGAGCGCGACACCGCCCGCCACACCCACGAGATCGGCCGAGCGGAAGATGTGCGTGGCCTCGGTCCAGTCGACGTTGCGCGCCGACAGCCACAGGCACAAGCCACCGATGGCGATGCCGAACACCGCCATCACGATCTTGCGCAACGTTGGATTCATCGGAGGCGTAAACCCCTCACCCCCGATCCCGCTCGCACCCGGCGCGACCGAAGGTCGTCGCCTGTGGGAGAGGGGAGGAAGGCGAGTCGGGGTTCTTGTCTTGCCCCTCTCCCTTTGCGGGAGAGGGGTTGGGGTGAGGGGTGATCACACACGATGCGAGCGATCAGATGCGTCCCGGCCGCTTGAACCGGAACTTCCACACGTACCACAGCGCCAGCACGCCATCGCGCCAGCCGATCTTCTTGCCCTCGGCGTAGGTGCGTCCGTAGTAGTTGATGGCGCATTCGTAGATCCGCCAGCGCTTGGGCCGCGCGAAGACCGAGGACAGCTCGACCTCGATGCCGAAATCGTCGCTGACGAAGTCGATGCCTTCGATCACCTCGCGGCGGAACATCTTGTAGCAGGTCTCGAGGTCGGTCAGCGTCTGGTCGAACAGCACGTTGAACAGCATCGAGATCATGCGGTTGCCGAGGTAGTGATAGAGGTACAGCGCGCGATGCGGGCGGCCGTAGAAGCGCGAGCCGTAGACCACGTCGGCGACGCCGATCTGCATCAGCCGGAACATCGGTGCCCAGTCCGACGGATCGTATTCGAGGTCGGCGTCCTGGATCACCACGACGTCGCCCGTGACGCCGGCGAAGCCGGTGCGCAGCGCGCGGCCCTTGCCGCCGTTCTTCTCGTGCAGCAGTGGCCGGATGGTCACCGGGCCGGCGACCTTCTCGAAGCTGTCCTCGGGCGCCGCCGCCGCGTCGGTTGGCGAAAGGAACTCGACCATGCCGTCGTCACGGCGGTAGACGCCGGCGACGACGTTGGACTCGGCGGGGAAGCTGGCCTTGATCCAGTCCCGCGTGCCGTCCTTCGAGCAATCGTCGACCAGCACGATCTCGCGCGCGATGCCCGGCAGCACCTGGGTGACGGCGCGGATGATGCGCGGCAGGGTCTCGCGCTCGTTGTAGACGGGGATGACGATGGACAGCAGCAAGTCCTGGCGCGGTGGTACGTCGAATCCGGACTGGGTCACCGGCAGGGTCTCGGCATAGGGCACGGGAAATCTCTAAAATGAATCAAAGAAATAGCTGAAAATCTTTGATTAATGTAACTTTTTTGCCTGTCGAATGCAATCGTGTCTAGGCCGTGCCCTGCGTGCGCTTGGCGAGTCGCGCCTCGATGTGCCGGCGGCTCTCCTCGAGCACGGCGGATGGCGCCACGCCCGAAACCGCGCAAAGCCGCGCCCAGTAATAGATGACGTCACCGAGTTCGTAGGCGAGCCGTTCGCGGTCGAGCGTGCCGTCGCGCAGGCGTCGCTTGACGATCTCGCCGACTTCGCTGGCGTCGCCGATCAGCGAGAAGGCGAGGATCGCCAGATGGGTGTCGGGGGAATCCGCTTCTGTCGTCTCGCTTCCGGAATTGCGTGCCCATTCGACATACGCGTCGATATCCATCGTCCACTCCATGCTCGATCACCCGAGATTGTCCAATGCTGTGTCGCGGTGTGACCAGAATGCGGCGGCATCCGGGGGCAGCCGGCTCAGGGCCTGCTGGAACGCGCCGGCATCGACGAAGCGCCTGAGAATCGCGGCCATGTCCTCGATCGCGGTGTCGGGCGAGAAGTCATGATCGACGCGGTACTCCTGCACCTCGCGGTTCATGCGCGCAAGGGTGTCGAAGGGCCGCCGGGGCTCGTCGGGATTCCAGCGCGCCACGAAGATCGCGCGCAGCACCGGCGGCAGCGTATCGGCGAATATGACGGCGTCGTGAAGCGTGAGCCGGCGACGGAACACGCGCAGGACCGACTCGACGGTCTGGTAAGTCTGGTGCCGAGTGACGTGGTCGAGCTTCTGGCGCAACGCCTCAATGAATGCGTCGAAATCGCGCGAGGCGTAGACGTACTCCATGGGCATCGGCATTTCACGGACTCCGTCTATACTGCCGCCATGGCGGACGATCCGACCTTCGACGCGCTGGCCAGGCGCTATCTCGATCTCTGGCAGGGCCAGCTCTCGGCGCTGTCGGGCGACCGGCAATTGACCGAGACGCTCGCACGCCTGCTGGCCTCGGCCAATGCCGGCGTCGCGACCGCTTTCGACACCGCGCGGAGGGCGAATGAGCAAGCCCGATCTGGTGCCCGCCCCGCGGGCGGGTCCGCGGCCGCTGCCGCTGCATCTGCTGACGGCGCTGCAGAGCTGGAGCGGCTCCGAGCTCGGATTGACGCTCTGGAGCAACGTCTCGCCGAGCTCGAGCGGCGTGCCGTTCCCAAGCCCCGGCGCCGCAAGCCCCGAGCTGCCGCCGACTGACGCGCAGGCGCGCGCCCAGGCGTTCCGCACCGTCTTCGAGCCGTTGCTGGCCGAGATCGCCGCGGCGCGCGGGCATGCCGCGGCGGAGGATGCCGGTCCGCTCGACGATCCCTTCCGCCAGGCCCTGCGCCGCGAGGTGGCGCGCCGCCTCGATCGGCTGGCGGCGGGCGTGCTGGCCTATCGCGCGCATCCCGGGGGCCGCACGCTCGACGATCCGCCGGTCGTGTGGCGCGAGGGCGCCACGGTGCTGCGCGACGTCGGTGCGGCCGACGGCGTGCATTGCGCCGCTGACGCGACGCCGGTGCTGGTGGTGCCGTCGCTGGTCAATCGCTGGCAGGTGCTCGACCTCGCGCCGGGCCGCAGCTTCGTGCGCGCGCTGGCGAGCGAGGGGCTGCGGCCCTACATCGTCGACTGGGGCACGCCGGGCGAGGCGGAGCGCAATCTCGATACTGCCGGCTGTGTCGTGCGGCTGGGCCGTGCGCTGGCATGGCTCAAGGCGCGTGCGGGCAAGGCGCTGCCGGTGATCGGCTATTGCATGGGCGGCACCCTGGCCGTGGGACTCGCCGCGCACCGTCCGCGCGATGTCTCGGCGCTCGTGGCGCTGGCTGCGCCGTGGGATTTCCACGCCGATCGTGCCGGGCAGGGACTGCTGGTGACCACCGGGCCATGGCTCGCCGAGCTGGCGATGCGCGTCGGCGAGTTGCCGACCGACACGATCCAGATGCTGTTCTGGTCGCTCGATCCCTGGCTGGTCGTGAACAAGTTCCAGCGCTTTGCCGGCATGGACATGGACTCCGACGCCGCGCGCGATTTCGTGCTGCTGGAGGACTGGCTCAACGACGGCGCACCGCTGCCGCCGCTGGTGGCGCGCGATTGCCTCGTCGGCTGGTACAGCCAGAATGTGGTCGGCCGCGGCGAGTGGCGCGTGGCGCGCAAGCGGGTGCGGCCGCGCGACATCGCCGTGCCGTCGCTGGTGGTGATCCCGGCCAATGACCGCATCGTGCCGCCGGCCTCGGCCGCGGCGCTGGTCGGGCCGCAGGGGCTGGCCAACGCCACGCGGCTCGACCTGCCGCTGGGCCATATCGGCATGATGGTGGGCTCGCGCGCCGTCGAGCGCTGCTGGCGGCCGGTGATCGACTGGCTCAAGGCGAGCGCATGATCCCGCGTCGGCCGGACTGGCGGCTGGTCGCGCTGTGGGCCGCCGCGCTGGGCCTCTCGTTCATCACCCGCACCTGGACGCTGGTGGCCGACGCTACGCGCGCGCGGGTCGCGATGGGCTGGGGCGAAGCGCTGACGCTCGAAGGCACCAGCCACGCGGTGATCTTCGCGATGCTGCCGGCGATCTACTGGGCGCATCGACGCTGGCCGCCGATGGCGGGCTGGCGCAACCTTGCGGTCCATGCGCTGGGCAGCGTGGTGTTCTGCCTCGTGCATGTCGCGGCGATGGTGGCACTGCGCCTGGCGCTCTATCCGCTGATTCTGGGCCGCGTCTACCAGTACGGCGCGGCGATCGACCGGCTGCTCTACGAATACGGCAAGGATGTCGTGACCTACGCCATCCTCAGCGCCTCGACCATCGCCTTCGCCCAGTTCCTGGTGCGCCGCGAAGGGGACAAGCCGGCACCGCCGCCGCCGCCA
>CAYNOF010000966.1:0-6296 GCA_964398335.1 uncultured Rhizobiaceae bacterium | reverse complement strand
GGGCAGATCGCGTTGCAGCGGATGCCCTGCTTGACGTAGTCGACCGCCACCGACTTGGTGAGCCCGACCACGGCGGCCTTGGTCGTGCCGTAGACGAAGCGCAGCGGCGCACCTTTGTGCGAGGAGGCGGCCGAGGACATGTTGATGATCGAGGCGCCCTTCCCCGCGGCGATCGTCGCCGGCAGGAAGGCGCGGATGGTCCAGAACATGCTGCGCACGTTCAGCGCGAAGGCGAAGTCCCACTGATCCTGGGTGGCATCGAGGATCGTGCCGTGATGCACGAAGCCGGCGCAGTTGAACAGAACGTCGATGGCGCCCAGCCGGCCGGCCAGGGCATCGATCGCCTTCCGGTCGAGCACGTCGAGCGTCTCGGGATGGACGTTGGCGACGCCGGTGAAGGCGGCCTTCAGCTTCGCCCCGTTGAGGTCGGTGGCCCAGACCTCGGCCCCTTCGGCGGCGAAGGCGCGCGCCGTGGCCTCGCCGATGCCCTGCGCCGCCGCCGTCACGACCGCCCGCTTGCCCCTCAAACGCATCCGCCCCTCACCCCCGTTATCGGGAGGGACCTTAGTCGCGGCGGCCCTTCAGCACTAGTTGGATTGCGGGTAGCTGGCGACGAGATCGGTCGCGCGCGCACGATAGGCACGCAGCGCATCCTGCGCGCCGGCGACGTCGCCGGCGTGCGCCTTGTCCCCTACCGCGCTCATCAGGCCGACCAGGTCGGTGGCGATGCGTGCGACGTCGGGCCGGTCCGGGCGCCGCAGGCGCCCGGTGCGCGGGTCGCGATTGTCGAAGCGCACGGCGATCTGGCGCAGGTCGTAGTTCACCGTGTCGACCACGAGGTCGATGGCGGCGAGATCCTTGGCGCCCAGCGCCTGGTCGAGCACGGCGACATAGGACGCGAGCTCGCTCATCTCGTTCTGCCGCGTCACCGGCTCGACCGGCTCCTCGCCGTCGCCGATCGCCCTGAGGTAGGCGATCAGGTCGGCCTTGTCGGTCGCCGACAGCGCCAGCGAGAACGTCTTGTCGAAATGGTCGACGACGCCGTCGTAGTCGGCGAAGCGGCCGTCGTGGAAATAGGGCGCGCTGAAATTGGCGTTCATCAGGGTCGGCGTGCGGAAGCGGCCGCCGCTGCCGATGTCGTAGGTCTGCCGGTCGGCGAAGGCGGCCTGCGGCTGGTGGCAGGTGGCGCAGCTGCGCCCGGCCATGCCGGCGAAAGGCTTGTTGAACAGCGCCTGGCCGCGCTTCTCGGCGTCGCTGGCGCTTGACGTGAGCTGGCCCAGCCGGTCGATGCGCGGATTGGGCAGGAACTCGAACTGCTCCATGTAGGCGACCAGCGCGTCGAGGATCAGCGGCGACGGCTCGGCACCGCCGAACTCGCCGACGATGACGTTGCGCGTGAACTCGCGCAGCGAGGCGATGCGCCCGTCGCGGCCATAGGGCGCGATGTAGCGCACGCCGCGCAGGCTGGGGATGTCGACGTGGTTCATCACGCCGTCGTCGGCCATCGGGTTGAAGAAGGCGGTCATCGGGTCGAGGCCACCGTGGCGCGCCGACAGGCCCGGGATGAAGAAGCGCGGATTGGTGTGGCCCTGGCGGTGGCAGGTGTCGCAGGACAGGCCGGCCGCGCGCGCCCTGGCGCCGAACAGGCTGGGGGCGCTGAACGCGGTGTTGCCCAGCGCCACGAGATAGGACTGCCGGCCGCCCTGCGCTTCGGCGCGCAGGATCTGGCGCGGGCGCTCGACCTGGTCGAGGCCGAAATCGGTACCCACGGGCATGCCCGGCGGCGTGCCGCTGCTGAGCGGCGCGGCGAAGGTCAGGGCCACGCCGAAGGTGGCCGCGACCAGCGCGATCAGGGTGGCGCGCAGGCCCTCGCGTGCCGGCCGGGGCGCGCGTTTCACTTCGCCAGCGCCTTCACGCGATCCGATGCCTGCTCGAGATCGGCCATGGTGCGCACCGGCTTCTCCGGCGGCTTCAGCGACGGGAAGGCCGACAGCACCAGCTTGAGCTCGGTGGCGACCGGCGTGGCGCTGGCGCCGAGCACCGTCGCCTTGGCCTTGGTCACCGCCTCGGTGTAGCGCGCGAAGCCCAGGGCGTCGTGATACTCGACCGTGTTGGCGATGCGGCCCTTCTCGATCGACTCGCCGAGATCGTCGGCCGAGGCCTTCATCATCAGCGCGATGGCGCGCACCACGAAGGGCCGCGAATTCATCATCGAGGAGGGAATCGTCGCGCGCAGCGCCTCGACCTTGCGCAGCACGCCGGCATAGGCCTCGGCCAGCTTCGGATCGGGCGGGCTCGCCTTGGCCTTGTCCTCGAGCGCGATCAGGTCGGCCTTGAAGTCCGGCACGTTGCGCGCCTTCAGCACCGGCTCGAGATACTCGTAGAGCTCCTTCACCGGATGCCCGAAATGCGGCAGCGCGTCCTTCGGCATCTTGGCGTCCATCAGCGCCATGCCGACGATCAGGTGGCCCTCGAGCAGGCCGAGCTTCTCGAAGATGTCGAGGTTGTCCTCGACGGCGTCGGCGGCCTGGGCGAGTTGGATGTCGTCGCGGGCGATGGCGCGGGCTTGCACCAGCAGATCGGGGCTGCGGCCGACGCGGCCATCCATGCCGCGGCAGATCGGCACATCCTCGATCGCGGGCAGCGGCGCGGGCGGGCGCGCCTCGACCTGCATGGCGGTCGCCGCCAGGCCGATGCCGGCTGCTGCAGCGACTATCTTCGTCGAACCCGTGACGCGGCGGAGCACCGTCCGGACCATCACCCTTCTCCTTTGGGCTCGGGAAACTCCCGGCGGATTTGACTTAGACGGCAGACGCAGTTTATGCAATCGCAACTACGTCGCAGTTGCGTCAGAGAAAGGTCAGCTTCATGCAATCCCCGCCCGTGCGCAGGCGTACCGTCGCTTTCGCGGTGCCGCTGCTGGCCGCCTTCGCGCCACTGGCCCGGGCCCAGGAAGATAAGCCCTTCGAGGTGCGCATCGTCATCAAGAATCACAAATTCGAGCCGGCCGAGATCGAGGTCCCCGCCGGGCGCAAGATCAGGCTCACCGTCGTCAATGAAGACTCCACCCCCGAGGAATTCGAGAGCGTCGGGCTGAAGATCGAGCGCGTGATCCAGGGCGGCCGCTCGTCGGAGTTCCTGATCAACCCGCTGCGCAAGGATCGCAATTACACGTTCTTCGGCGAGTTCCATCAGGACACCGCCAAGGGCCGGCTGATCGTCAAATGAGCACCATCGCCCTCCTCGTCTTCCGCGAGATGCTGGAGATCGTCGTGGTCGGCGCGCTGGTGCTGGCCGCGACGCGCAGCGTTCCCCGCCGCTGGGCCTGGACCCTGCTGGGCGTCGCCGGCGGCGTTGCGGGCGCGGCGATCGTGGCCGTGTTCGCCGAGGGCATCACCGAGGCGCTGGCCGGCGTCGGCCAGGAGATCTTCAGCGCCGTGGTGCTGGCGCTCACCGCCCTGATGGTGGGCGGCACCGTCTACTGGATGCGCCTCAGCGGCCGGCGCATCGCCAGCGAGGCCCACAAGACGGCATCGCGTATCGCCTCGGGCGCCGCGCCGCGCTGGCTGCTGGCGACGACCATCAGCTTTTCTATCCTTCGCGATGGTTCGGAGCTGGTGGTCTTCATCATCGGCGCGCGCGCCGGCGGCCAGGTCGCCGCCAGCGACCTCGTCCTGGGCTTCGCCGTCGGCATCGTCGCCGGCCTGCTGGTCGGTGCTCTCATTTACTATGGCGTCCTGCGCGCCTCGCTGCGCCACATCTTCACCGTCGTCACCGTGCTGCTGGCCTTCCTCGCCGCCGGGCTGATGGCCCAGGCGGCGGGCTTCCTGTCCTCCGCCGGCTTCCTGCCGCCGCTGGTCGACGAGATGTGGGACACCGAGGACCTGCTGTCGCAGCGCATCGGCATCGGCCAGTTCCTGCACGCCCTGCTCGGCTACATGTCGCAGCCCTCGGGCATCCAGCTCGCGGTCTACGTCGTGACCCTGCTGGTGGTCGGCTGGCTCGGCCTGCGCCGCCTGCCGACGCAAGCCGCCGGCCGTTAACGCCTCTGCGCTCCCGCCGGCCTGTGCTAGGTATCGGGCGGGAGAAATCACGAGGCCCCGATGAAAACCGATCCCGCGATGATGCATGCCCATGAGCTGCTGAAGCTCTACGGCAAGGGGAAGCTGTCGCCGGTCGAGGCGACCGAGGCGGCGCTGAAGCGGCTGGAGCGGTTCAACCCGGTGCTGAACTGCATGCAGCACGTCGATGCCGAGGGCGCGCTGAAGGCGGCCAAGGCGTCGGCCAAGCGCTGGGCCAAGGACAAGACCCTGGGCCCGCTCGACGGCGTGCCGGTCACCATCAAGGACATGGTGCAGACCAGGGGCATGCCCACGCGCATGGGCAGTGCGGCGACATCGCCCGAGGGCCCGTGGGAGCACGACGCGCCCAGCGCCGCGCGGCTGCGCGAATCGGGCGCGGTGTTCCTCGGCAAGACGACCTCGCCGGAATACGGCTGGAAGGGCGTCACCGATTCCAAGCTGTTCGGCATCACCCGCAATCCCTGGGACATCCACAAGACGCCGGGCGGCTCCTCGGGCGGCGGCGTCGCGGCGGAAGCCGTGGGCATCGGCAACCTCGCGGTCGGCTCCGACGGCGCGGGCTCGGTGCGCATCCCCTGCTCCTTCACCGGCCTGTTCGGCCTGAAGGCGACCTTCGCCCGCGTGCCGATCTGGCCGCCCTCGGCGATGGGCACGCTGTCCAACGTGGGCCCGATGACCCGCTCGGTGCGCGACGCGGCGCTGATGATGAACGTGATCGCCCGGCCCGATGCGCGCGACTGGTACTCCCTGCCCTTCGATTCGAAGGAGAACTACACCAAGCGCCTGAAGGACGGCGTGAAGGGCCTGCGCATCGCCTACTCGCCCAATCTCGGCTTCGTCGAGGAGGACAGGATCGACCCCGAGGTCGCCGCCGCGGTGGCCGAAGCCGCGCGGCTGTTCAAGAAGCTCGGCGCCAAGGTCACGCACGCCAGCCCCGACCTGCAGGGCCTCGATCCGCGCAACATCGAGAACGTCCACTGGACCGGCAATTGCCACGTGCTGCTCAAGGGCTTCGCGCCCGAGAAGCAGGCGCTGATGGATCCCGGCCTGCTCAAGGCGGCCGACCACGGCGGCCGGCACTCGGTCGAGACCTTCGTGCGCGCCACGCACCAGCGCCAGACCCTGGGCTACATCTTCAACCAGTTCTTCAACGACTTCGACCTGCTGCTGACGCCGACCATGCCCATGCCCGCCTTCAACGTCGGCGAGCCGGCGGCCTATGGCGGCGACGGCGTCGACATCGGCTGGACGCCCTTCACCCTGACCTTCAACCTCACCCGCCAGCCGGCCGCGACGATCCCCTGCGGGCTGACCCGCGCCGGCCTGCCCATCGGCCTGCAGATCGTCGGCCCGCACTATGCCGACGCGCTGATCCTGCGCGCCGCCCACGCCTACGAACGCGAACGCCCGATCGAGCCGCCGCCGATGGCCGGAACGGCCTGACTCTTTCGACCGCGCCCGCCCTTCTATGGTCTGCGATGGTCGTTGAGGCCATGGCATGGCGGGACGGAGCATGCGGATGAGCCGATTTCTATGGGTTTCCATGGTTGCCGGGGTTTCGTGACAATGGACTCTCAGGCGGCGGGGCGGACCTGCCACAGCCTAGAGGCGACCGCACCCCGGGTCGATTTCCGCCCCTAGCAATGCCGTAGGGACATGATTTCGCGGCACTGGGACAATTCCCGGGCCGCCCCTAGCGGCGCGCTTTGGCACAATATTCGCGCCCTTCCTTGCGCGGAGTTTGCCCGGTGAAGATCGTCCGAACGGTGTGCGCCCACGACTGCCCCGACATGTGCTCGCTGCTCGCCCATGTCGAGAACGGCCGCGTGGTGAAGATCGAGGGCGATCCCGACCAGCCGCTCACCGCCGGCTTCGCCTGCGGCAAGGTCAACCGCGACGTCGACCTCGTGCACTCGCCCGAGCGCCTGACCACGCCGCTGCGCCGCACCGGCAAGAAGGGCGACGGCACGTTCGAGGCGATCACCTGGGACCAGGCGCTCGACGAGATCACCACGCGCTGGAAGGCGATCATCTCGAAGTCGGGTCCGCTCGCCCTGCTCGGCTACGCCTACAGCGCCCATCAGGGCCTGACCAACCGCGGCATGGTCAGCGGCATGTTCCATGCGCTGGGCGCCAGCCGCCTGGCGGCCGGCACGGTCTGCGACACGTGCTGCGAGACGGCATGGGATGTGACCGTGGGAGGGGTCGGCGGCG
>CAYNOF010000965.1:0-1150 GCA_964398335.1 uncultured Rhizobiaceae bacterium | reverse complement strand
CGGTCTCGATGCGGTCGGGAACCACCGCATGCGTCGCAGCCTTGAGCTGCTCCACGCCCTCGATGGTGAGCGTCTCGGTGCCGATGCCCTGCACCGGCACGCCCATCGCCTCCAGGCAGTGCGCGAGATCGGTGATCTCGGGCTCGCGCGCGGCGTTGTCGAGCGTGGTGACGCCCCTGGCCAGCGCCGCGGCCATCAGCAGGTTCTCGGTGGCGCCCACCGACACCTTGGGGAAGACGTACTTGGCGCCGCGCAGCCCGCCGGGCGCGCGCGCGATGATGTAGCCGCCATCGAGCTCGATGGCGGCGCCCATCGCCTGCAGGCCGGCGATATGCAGGTCGACCGGCCGCGTGCCGATGGCGCAGCCGCCCGGCAGCGACACCCGCGCCTCGCCGCAACGCGCCACCAGTGGTCCCAGGACCAGGACCGAAGCGCGCATCTTGCGCACGATGTCGTAGGGCGCCGTGGTCGACGCGATGTCGCGAGTCGTGAGCGTCAAGGTCGTCGAGCGGCTGTGGCCATTCTCGCCCGGCGCGCAGGAGACCTCGGTGCCGTGCTGCTCCAAGAGCTTGATCATCGTGTCGATGTCGGCCAGCCGCGGCACGTTCTTGAGCGTCAGCGGCTGATCGGTCAGCAGCGAGGCGACCATCAGCGGCAGCGAGGCGTTCTTCGAGCCGGAGACTCGGATGCTGCCCTTGAGCTGCACGCCGCCACGGATGCGGATACGGTCCATCGTCGCCTCCGCCTCAGATGCGCGGCAGGGTCACGCCGCGCTGGCCCTGGTACTTGCCGGCGCGATCGCGATAGGACACCTCGCAGGGCTCGTTGCCCTGCAGGAAGAGGAACTGCGCCGCGCCCTCGTTGGCGTAGATGCGCGCCGGCAACGGCGTGGTGTTGGAGAACTCCAGCGTGACGTGGCCTTCCCACTCCGGCTCGAGCGGCGTGACGTTCACGATGATGCCGCAGCGCGCGTAGGTCGACTTGCCGACGCAGATCACCAGCGTGTCACGCGGGATGCGGAAGTATTCGACCGTGCGCGCGAGCGCGAAGGAGTTGGGCGGGATGACGCAGACATCCGTCGTGCGGTCGACGAAGCTGGCGTCGCTGAACTCCTTGGGATCGACCACCGCGGAGTTTACGTTGGTGAAGA
>CAYNOF010000964.1:0-2131 GCA_964398335.1 uncultured Rhizobiaceae bacterium | reverse complement strand
CACGCTCGGCGAACGGCGTGGTGACGACGGCATCGAACTCGCTCTTCAGCCAGCCGGCGCCGATGCCGACGACGATGCGGCCGCCACTGAGCACGTCGAGCGTCGCCAGCATCTTGGCCGCCAGCACCGCCGGGCGATGCGGCACCACCATCACGGCGGCGACCAGCCGGATGCTGGACGTGCGCGCGGCGACATAGGCCATCGCGATCAGCTGCTCGTGCCGCTCGGTGGGCGCGCTTTCGTAGAACTCGCCGCTCTCGGAGTAGGGGTAGCCGGGCACCCTGGTGTCCGGCAGCACGACGTGGTCGGTGAGCGTCAGGTAGTCGAAGCCCAGCGCCTCGCCCGCGGCGGCGATGTCGAGCATCGAGCCGACCGCCGACAGCGGCCCGGAGTTCGGCAGGTTGAAGCCGATCTGCATGGATGCGTCCTCCTACCTTCCCGCGGAGAGGGACGGCGGCAGCGCGAGGCGCTGACGGATGGCGGATGATTCAAAGCACGCGCAGTCCGTCTTCGACATCGCCCGTCCGGGGGAAGGCAGGATCACTTGGCGAGCGCCGGTGAAGCCGCCTTGATGTTGGAGCGCTTGATGTGATCGAGGTTGCTGCCCTCGATGCGCACCAGACGGGTCAGCCCGTCGCGCTTGGGCGAATGAACCACGCCGACGTCGTAGAAATGCGCGTCGCCCGGCCTCATCACATAGGTCGTGGCCGGCTCGACCAGCGTCGGCGAGTCCCCGTCGCCCTTCTTCACGATGCGCCAGTCGGTCATCTCGGTGTCGCCCTCGGCGAGGCCGTAGATCGCCCAGCTCGGGCCGTGGTCGTGCGGCGCGCCGTGCGCCGGCTTCTCGTAGACGTGGCCGCAGATGCAGAAGCCCAGCTCGGGGTCCTCGTACAGCACCTTGCGCGGCTTGCACTGGTCGGCGGTCAGGTGCTGGGCGATGAAGTCCTTGTCGCGCAGCACTTTCGCCACGATCGCGCAGACCGCCTGCTTGCCTGACGGCGAGCCGTCGGCCTTCAGGGCGGCGCGGATCTCGGCGGCGACTTGTTCGAGCGTATGGGCCATGGAGCGTCTCCTTTCATCCAACGTTAGTTCAGTGCCCGAGATCGCGCTAGCATGAAGCTTGCTGGGAGCGGGGACGCTCCCGAGGGAACGGGGACGCTCGCGAGGCAACGGGGACGCTCGCGAGGGAACGGAGACGGTGCCGATGGAACCGAACCATGCCGTGACGCCCGAGAAAGACGTCCCGCTGCGCTACGACATCCGCCTGCTGGGCCGCATCCTGGGCGATACGGTGCGCGCCCAGGAAGGCGACCAGGCGTTCGAGCTGGTCGAGCGCATCCGCCGCACCGGCGTGCAGTTCCACCGCGACGCCGACCAGGGCGCACGCCACGAGCTGCAGGCGATCATGAGCAACCTGCCGACGGCGCAGGCGATCAGCATCATCCGCGCCTTCGGCTATTTCTCGCACCTCGCCAACATCGCCGAGGACCAGCACCACATCCGCCGCACCCGCACCTACGCGCTGGCCAAGGCGCCGCCGCGGCCGGGCTCGATGGCCTACGCGCTCGACTGCGCGCGCGAAGCCGGCGTCACGCGCGAGAAGCTGCAGGCGTTCTTCGCCCGCGCGCTGGTGGTGCCGGTGCTGACGGCGCACCCCACCGAGATCCGCCGCAAGAGCTCCATCGACCGCGAGATGGAGATCGCCCACCTGCTCGACGAGCGCGACCGCATCCAGTTCACCCCCGACGAGCTCACCGCCAACCGCCGCGCCCTGCGCCGCGCCGTGCTCACCCTGTGGCAGACCAGCATCCTGCGCGGCACGCGGCTGCGGGTGATCGACGAGGTCGCCAACGGGCTGGCGTACTACGACCACACCTTCTTCTATGCGCTGCCGGCGTTCTACGCCGACCTCGAGGACCGTCTCGCCGCCGAGCCGGCGTGGCAGGACATCGACGTGCCGTCCTTCGTGCGCATGGGCAGCTGGATGGGCGGCGACCGCGACGGCAATCCCTATGTCACCGCCGAGGTCACGCGCCAGGCGCTGTCGATGCAGAGCCAGCGCGCGCTGCGGCACTACCTCGACGAGCTGCACCGCCTCGGCGGCGAGCTGTCGCTCGATGGCCGCACGGTG
>CAYNOF010000963.1:0-2491 GCA_964398335.1 uncultured Rhizobiaceae bacterium | reverse complement strand
GCGCGCGTGCTCGCTTCGCCGCTGCGGCGCGCGGTCGGCGAGACCATCCAGGCCGCGCTGCTCTACGCCGATCTGCGCGGCTTCACGGCGCTCTCCGAAAGCCATCCGCCCGCCGCGGTGATCGAAGCACTCGATGCCTGGTTCGACCGCATCGCCGGCGCGGTGCACGCCTTCGGCGGCGAGGTGCTGAAGTTCATCGGCGACGGCGTGCTGGCGATCTTCCCGGTCGCCGGCGCCGTGTCGCGCCAGGCCGCCTGCGATGCCGCGCTGCGCGCGGTGCGGGCGGCGCGCATCGGCATGGCGCATCTCGACGCGGCGCGCGCGGCGCAGGGCCTGCCGCCCTTGCCGTTCGGCGCGGCGCTGCATGTCGGCGAGATCTACTGGGGCAATATCGGCGCCGCCGACCGTCTCGACTTCACCGCGATCGGCCCGGCGGTGAACCTGGTGAGCCGGCTGGAAGGCCTGTGCCGGCCGCTCGGGCGCAGCATCCTCGTCTCGGGCGCGCTCGCCGCCGAAACCGGCGCGGCGCTGATCGCGCTCGGCCCGCACGTACTGCGCGGCATCGCCGAGCCGTGCCGGGTGTTCACGCCGGCGCAGGAGAAGGAGGACGCGCCGTGATCACGCCCTGCGTCGCGCGCGCCGCGGCGACGGCCGGCGTCAGGCCTTGTCCGATGTCGCGGATCGCAGCGCGTCCCACGCCTTCTGCGCGGCGTGGTCGAAGGCGTCGCGCGATTCCGAAAGCGCGGTGCGCAGCGCCGCCCACGACTGGCGCCCCGCTTCCGCCAGCTTGTCCATCTGCGCGTCGGCCGCCTCGGCGACCTGCTTCACCTGCGCCAGCGCGTCGTCGAGCTGGGCGCGGCGGATGTGCGCGGCGCTGGCGGCTTCCGACTCCAGCTCGTCGACCATCGAGCGCAGCGTGTCGCGCTGGTGCTTCAGCGCCGCGATGGCGTGATCGGCATCGGCGCGCAGCTCGGCCTTCAGGCCGTTCGCCTCGGTCTCGAGCGACGCCAGCGTCTTCTCCATCTCGTCGAGTCGGCGCTCGGCCCATTGCCGGAAGGAATGCGCGCCCTGAGCCTGCTCGCCCATCGTACTCTCCGTCGTGTCGGTCAGTGCGGTTTGCCCAGCGCCGCCGCGAACGGCACGCTGAGCAGCGGCTCGCCGTCCTCGTCGGCGATGTACAGCGTCCAGTTGCGCCAGTCCTCGAGCGTCGGCTCGGCGATCAGCGATTGCATGATGTGCGTCGCATGACGGCCGGCGTCGGCGAGGCTGGGCAGCTCGGTGCCGGTCGAATCGACCCAGGTGTCCTGGGCGTTGCCGCAGTGGAAGTAGAGCCGGGTGGTCATGGCGGCGTCCTCCAGGGAAGCGATGCGCCTACCGATAGCCGCGCGCGGCGCCACCGCGCCAGTCCGATGAGTTCCCTAAGGGAAATCCCGGAGGTCCGGCGGCTCCGGCGCACGCCGACGGCGACGCGATGGATGGATCAGCTCCCGGATCGGCAGGCGCGCACCGGCGTCCCCGGCGTCGCGCATGCGCCAAGGGTGATGGGCCCACACGATGGCGATGAGGAGACAGCTCGGCGCGTCGCTCAGCCGCGTGTGCAACAGCGCCAGCACCGCGAAGACGCCGTCGGAGACGGCGTTCGCTCGCTCGGGCGCCGCTTCGCGCGCGATGCCGCGCCGGCGACGATGCCTCAGACCTGCCGCACGCGGCTCGACTGGCGCGCCACCACCGGGTCGATGGTCACCAGGGTGAGGCCCTCGGCGGCGGCCTGGGCCAGCAGCATGCGGTCGTACGGGTCCTTGTGCATCGGCGGCAGGTCGGCGCTCGCCGCCGCGTGCTCGCTGGTGACGGCCAGCTCCTGCCAGCCATGGGCCAGCAGCTCGCGCCGCAGCCGGCGGGTATCGATCCGCAGGTCGGAACGGCCCAGCGCCTGCTTGGCCGCCACCTCCCACAGGCTGGCGGCGCTGAACCACAGCTCGTTGGCCGCGTCGTCGAGCAGGCGGCGGGCGGCGGGCGAGAGCTTCTGCGGCTCGCCGGCGGCGCGCAGCAGCAGGTGGGTGTCGATCAGCAGGCGCATGGCCGGGCGCTCAGCCGCCGAGGCGGTCGAACTCGTCGGGCACCGCGAGCTCGCCGGTCAGGAAGCCCAGCCGGCGCCGGCCGTGCGCCTCGTCCGGCCCCAGCGGCACCAGCTTGGCCACCGGTTTGCCGGCCCGGGCGATGACGATCGGCTCGCCTTTCGAGGCCTGGTCGACGAGTCGCGACAACTGGGTCTTGGCGGCATGGATATTGACGGTTTTCATGGATTTAGCCCTGGACTTAGTCCGCTCAACTTAGTCCATTTTCGGGCGACTGCGAAGCCCGTTTCGGCCGGCCGGCCGGGCGGTGCGCAGGCTGGTCAGGATCCTAAGCCGCCTCGGCGGGGCGGTGTCGCCGGTCGTGGCGCGGCGGCGTGGGGTGACCGGCCGCTCCTTGCGCCGCTTCCCGGCACGAC
>CAYNOF010000962.1:0-2233 GCA_964398335.1 uncultured Rhizobiaceae bacterium | reverse complement strand
TTCGATTGTTCCGGCCCGAGCTTTTGCCGCCGACGCAGTGATAGGCTGCGCGGCAAAAGCGGAGGGAACGCGTGGTCGGCGTAGGTGCGGACGCGACGGAGGTCGAGTCCTCGTATTCGTGGTGGCGGCTGGCGGCCTGCGTCTGCCTGGGCGCGCTGGGCGGCGTCGGCATGTGGTCGGTGGTCGTCGTGCTGCCCACGGTGCAGGCCGAGTTCCAGGCGGCGCGCGGCGGCGCCTCGTTGCCGTACACCTTGACCATGGTCGGCTTCGCCTTCGGCGGCGTGCTGATGGGCCGGCTGGCCGATCGCTTCGGCATCGCCCTGCCGATGCTGTGCAGCTCGTTGTGCCTGGGCGGCGGCTACATCCTGTCGAGCCAGACCGACAGCCTGTGGCAGTTCGCCATCGTGCACGGCGTGATGGTCGGCATGCTGGGCAGCTCGACGACGTTCGGACCGCTGATGGCGGACATCTCGCATTTCTTCAAGCGGCGGCGCGGCATCGCCGTGGCGCTGGCCGCCTCGGGCAACTACATCGCCGGCGCGTTCTGGCCCAACGTCATCCAGCACGGCGTCGAGACCATCGGCTGGCGCCAGACGCATCTCTATATCGGCCTGTTCACCATCGCCGCGATGCTGCCGCTGGTGCTGATGCTGCGCCGCAGGCCGCCGAAATCGGCGATGGTGATGCCGCAGTCGGCCGCGGGCGGGCGCAACGATCTCGGCCTGTCGCTGGGCGGGCTGCAGGCGCTGCTGGCCCTGGCCTCGTTCGCCTGTTGCGTGGCGATGTCGATGCCGCAGGTGCACATCGTCGCCTACTGCAAGGACCTCGGCTACGGCGTCGCGCTCGGCGCGCAGATGCTGTCGGTGATGCTCGGCCTGGGCATCATCAGCCGCATCGGCTCGGGCTTCATCGCCGACAGGCTGGGCGGGCTCTATACGCTGCTGCTGGGCTCGGCCCTGCAGGGCTCGGCGCTGTCGCTCTACCTGATCTTCGACGGCATGTGGTCGCTCTACATCGTCACCGCGCTGTTCGGCCTGGTGCAGGGCGGCATCGTGCCGAGCTACACGCTGATCGTGCGCGAGTATTTCCCGCCGGCCGAGGCCGGCCAGCGCGTCGGCGCGATCCTGATGGCCAGCATCTTCGGCATGGCCGCGGGCGGCTGGCTGTCGGGCGTGATCTTCGACGTCACCGGCTCCTACGCCGCCGCCTTCGTCAACGGCGTGGTGTGGAACGTGCTCAACGTCGCGATCGTGGTCTGGCTGATGATGCGCGCCGGGCGGTTGCGCCGCTTCTTGGGGCCAGCCGGATCCCCGCCGGCGGCATGAGAAGCGCCGGGGGGACGCCGGCGCTCCCGTCAGGCCCGGTGCTTCACCAGATCCCAGGCCATGTCGGCCATGTAGCGGGCGCGGTTGCCGTACTTCGTCGCGGTGGTCGACGAGGCGTTGCCGTCAAGGCCGCGCTTGTAGACGCCCTGCACGATGCCGGCGAGGCGGAACAGCGAGAAGGCGAGGTAGAAGTCCCAGTGCGGGATGCCGTCGCGGCCGGTGCGCTTGGCATAGCATGCGATGTAGTCCTGCTCGCTGGGGATACCCAGCGCCTTGAGGTCCTGGCCGGCGTAGCCGCTCGAGGCGCCGAAGCCCAGGCCGAAATGGTAGATCATGCAATTGTAGCCCAGGTCGGCGAGCGGATGGCCGAGCGTGCTCAGCTCCCAGTCGAGCACGGCCACGATGCGCGGCTCGGTGGGATGCACGATGGTATTGCCGAGACGGTAGTCGCCGTGGTTGATGCGGGTCTCGTCGCCCTCGGGGACGTTGCCCGGCAGCCACTTCTTGAGGTTCTCCATCGACTCGATGTGCTCGGTCTGGGAGAGATCATAGAGCTGGGTCCAGCGTGAGATCTGGCGCTGGATGTACTGGCCCTCGCGGCCGTAATCGCCCAGGCCGATCGCCTTGTAGTCGACGTTGTGGATGCGCGCGAGCACGTCGTTCATCGAATCGAAGATCCTGCCGCGGTCGGCGGGCGCGATGCCGGGCATCAGCGGATCGTCGAGGATGCGGCCGGGCTTGAACTCCATGATGTAGAAGTCGACGCCGATGACGCCGGTGTCCTGGCACAGCGCGTAGGCCTTGGGCACCGGCACGTCGGTATGGTCGCCCAGCGCCTTGATCACGCGGTACTCGCGGTCGACCTGGTGCGCCGAGGGCAGCAGCTTGCCCGGCGGCTTCTTGCGCAG
>CAYNOF010000961.1:0-1667 GCA_964398335.1 uncultured Rhizobiaceae bacterium | reverse complement strand
GCGCGAACAGCGGCGCTTCGGCCGACCACGACAGCTCGATGTCGTCGACGAAGCGACGGATGAACAGGTCGGGAAACAGGCCGCCCTCGGCCGCGCTGCGCAGGGCATGACGGTGATACCAGGCCTGCGCCGCCTTGTAGCGCGCGCGGCCGGCGGGATCGCGCAGCCCGATGGTCTGGTCGAGCGCGCGATGGCAGGCGATGATCGCCGGCGCGCCGCTGCGCTCGGGCCAGGCAAAGTCTTCCTCGTGCAGCAGCGCCGCCCAGTTCGAGGCCAGCCAGTCGAACATCGGCGCGAGATACCAGCCGACATGGCCCTGCTGCGTGCCGCGCCGGCTGAAGCGGGTCAGCACGCGATCGGCGACGGTCAGGCGCAGGTCGCCCATCGACCAGCCATAGGCGGCTGGACGGCGCGCGCGCGGCTCCGAATCGCTGGTCCACCGGACCGCGATCTCGAACCGCTGCGGGTCGCCAAAGGCCGCGAATTCACTCATCGTCGCTGTCCAAAGCCCATCGAATATTGTCTTTCGGGAATTCCTTGTAGGTTTTCAATGCCTTTTTGGTGACCTTGCCTTCATCCTGCCACTTGTCCTTCAGCTCGGGCGGCACCTTGGTCCAGGGCTCCGGATAGCCGTGCCAGGAGCCGTCCTTGGTCTGAACGGCCACGAACGCGATGCCGCGCATGGTGGCATAGCGCTTGTCCGACCCGTCCGGATGCGGCTCGCTCTGCTGGAACATGGTGTGCGCCAGGGTCTTTTCCCATGCATGCCCGTCCGGCTCGCCCGCATAGCCGCCATCGGCCGTCTCGTGCGTCCATTCCGGACAGAGGGTTCCCTTGCGGCCGATACCCGGCCGGTTCTTGTGCTTGGTCGATCCCCGATAGGCGGATGCGGTCATGTCCGGCCTCGGCGCCTCTTGGCGCCGGCGGAATTCGCATCGGCCGGCCGGATTCTCGCCAGCAGGGACAACTGCCGGTCGATCAACGACCGAGCCTTGCCCTCAGGACGGAAAGCTCCCCCGCTCACCCCGCGACAATAGCGCACCCTGTCATTTCGAGCGTAGCGGGGAATCCGGAGAACCACCCCGGATCTCCCGCATTGCCCGGAATGACGGTCAGCCCTCCTCGGCGCCTTCGATCGCCTGGACCATGAGCTTGACGGCGGCCGCCTGCCTGAGGCCGCTCTCCTGAACCAGCGCGCGCCAGGTGGAGAAGCCCAGGGCCAGGTGCAGCATCGCGCGCTGCCTGCTGCGCAGCTTGCCGCCCAGCACCTCGTGCCAGGTCGCGACCAGCGGCGCGAAGCGCAGCTCGACGATCTCGCGCACCAGCGCGTGATGCTCGGCATCGCGCAGCACGCAGGCCATCAGCGAGGCGTTGCGCTCGTACCAGGCGTAGATCGCCGTCAGCGCCGCCGCGAGCCGCTCGCCGCGATCGGCGATGGTCCGCCACGCCGCGGCCTCGGGCATCGGATCGCACTCGTTGGCGAGGCCGGAGCAGGCCATCAGCAGGCTGCGCTCGTCGGGGAAGTGGGCATAGAGCGTGTGGCGCTGCACGCCGGCGCGCTCGGCCACCATGCTGATCGTGGTGCGGGCCGGGCCGATTTCGCGATGCAGATCGACCGCCGACTCGACGATGCGCCGCCGCGTTTCGGCCTGTTGCTCGGCCCGTTT
>CAYNOF010000960.1:0-14563 GCA_964398335.1 uncultured Rhizobiaceae bacterium | reverse complement strand
GCCGAAGCTGCCCCAGTCCGACAGCGCCAGCACGGCGAACACCGAGCTGATCATCAAGAGCCCGCCGACCTCGAGCACGAAGTTCTGCTCGGACTGCTTGATCCCCAGGACGCGGCGGCGCTCGATCAGGTCCCCGCCGGTATCGGCATAGGAGTCGCGCATGCGCAGTTCCTGGTTGCTCTGCTTGACGATGCGCATGCCCTCGAGCAACTCGTGCGACTGGCCGGCGAACTTGATCTCGACCGCGCGCATGGCGTCGAGCAGGCTGAAGATGCGCCGGTGAGTGCGGTTCACCAGGACGCCGATGATGATGCCCACGGGCACCATCAGCGCCGTCAGCTGCGTCGACAGCCAGAACAGCACGACGATCGTCACCAGCAGGCGCACCAGCTGCGAGACGATCTCCTGCAGCTTGAAGATGAAGAACGGGATGTCGTTGAGCGGCGGCTCGGTGAGCTTGGAGCGCAGTTCACCGGTGTTGGAGCGGTCGAAGAAGGCGATCGGCATGCCCAGCGCCTTGTCGGCCGCGAGCACGGTGAGGTCGCTGGCGATGCGGGCGTTCACGTTGGCGACGGTCCGCGAGTAGAGATAGGACACCAGCGCGTTGAGCGAGATCTGGAAGAACAGCACGACGAGGATGCTGATGATCACCCCGCGCTGGCCCTCGAACGTGCGCAGCCCGGGCAGATGGCGCAGCCAGTCGATGATGCCCAGCGTGATGCCGTCCTGCGGCGTCTGGCCGGCGACGGCGCTGACGAACACGGTGATCAGCGGATACTGCAGGGCGCCGACGATCGCCACGATGTTGGAGACGATGAAGACCGTCCACAGACCGCCACGATAGCGCCGCGCGATATCCTTCAGCAGACGACCGATAGGCGATTGAAGGAAGCCGCCGATTCTTTGCCGCAACCCCGACAAGGTTCATGCACCAAGAGTGACTGGGAACGCCGCGGCGATATTCGTCCGCGACAGGACCACGTGAGGCCGGCCCGAACGCCTTTGGCGGTGACTTTGCATAATTCCCGCACCATCGCAATGCGCTCGGCGACGCGGGCCTTCTACCTTCCCCCGCCAGCGGGGGAAGGTTAAGAGGTCACGCCCGCACCAGCGGCTTGTACTTGATGCGGTGCGGCTGGTCGGCCTCGGCGCCCAGGCGGCGTTTACGGTCGGCCTCGTAGTCCTGGTAGTTGCCCTCGAACCATACCACCTGGCTGTCGCCCTCGAAGGACAGCATGTGGGTGGCGATGCGGTCGAGGAACCAGCGGTCGTGGCTGATGATCACGGCGCAGCCGGCGAAATCGGCCAGCGCCTCCTCCAGCGCGCGCAGGGTGTCGACGTCGAGGTCGTTGGTCGGCTCGTCGAGCAGCAGCACGTTGGCGCCGGTCTTCAGCATCTTGGCGAGGTGCACGCGGTTGCGCTCGCCGCCGGAGAGCTGGCCGACCTTCTTCTGCTGGTCCGGGCCCTTGAAGTTGAAGCCGCCGCAATAGGCGCGACTCGACACCTCGCGCTTGCCCAGCAGGATCATGTCGTTGCCGTCGGAGATCTCCTCCCACACCGTCTTGTTGGGATTGAGGCTCTCGCGCGACTGGTCAATGTAGCCCAGCTTGACCGTCGGCCCGACGGTGAAGGAGCCGGTATCGGCCTTCTCCTGGCCGGTGATCATGCGGAACAGCGTCGTCTTGCCGGCGCCGATGGCGCCGATCACGCCGACGATGCCGCCGGCCGGCAGGTTGAAGCTGAGATTGTCGATCAGCAGGCGATCGCCGTAGCCCTTGGAGATCTTCTCGGCGCGGATCACCAGGTCGCCCAGGCGCGGACCGGGCGGGATGACGATCTGCGCCTGCTCCAATGTCTGCTTCTCGCCCTCGGCCAGCATCTGCTCGTAGGCCGCGATACGCGCCTTGCTCTTGCTGCGCCGTGCCTGCGCGCTCTGGCCCATCCACTCCAATTCACGCTGCAGGGTGCGCCGGCGGGCGTCGGCGGTCTTCTCCTCGACCGCCAGGCGAGTCTCCTTCTGGCGCAGCCACGAGGAGTAGTTGCCTTCCCACGGAATGCCCTGGCCGCGATCGAGCTCGAGGATCCAGCCGGCGACGTTGTCGAGGAAGTAGCGGTCGTGGGTCACCGCGACCACGGTGCCGGCATAATCGTGCAGGAAGCGTTCGAGCCAGGCCACCGAATCGGCGTCGAGGTGGTTGGTGGGCTCGTCGAGCAGCAGCATGTCGGGTTTCGACAGCAGCAGCCGGCAGAGCGCCACGCGGCGGCGCTCACCGCCCGACAGCTTGCTCACGTCGGCGTCGCCCGGCGGGCAGCGCAGCGCGTCCATGGCGATCTCGACCGTGCGCTGCAGGTCCCAGCCATTGGCGGCGTCGATCTTCTCCTGCAGCTCGGCCTGCTCGGCGATCAGCTTGTCCATGTCGGCGTCGGGATTGGCGAACTCCGCCGACACCTCGTCGAAACGCTTCAGGAGCCGGGCCATCTCGCCGACGCCGTCCATGACGTTGCCCAGCACATCCTTGGTCGGATCGAGCTCCGGCTCCTGCGCCAGCAGCCCGACCTTCACGCCCTCGGCTGCCCAGGCCTCGCCGGTGAAATTGTCGTCGAGCCCGGCCATGATCTTCAGCAGGGTCGACTTGCCCGAGCCGTTGAGGCCCAGCACGCCGATCTTCGCGCCCGGGAAGAAGCTCAGCCAGATATCCTTCAGCACCTGCTTGCCGCCGGGATAGGTCTTGGACAGACCTTTCATCACATAGACGTACTGGTAGGCGGCCATCGGGGCGGTCCTCGGCATGCGGTGTTTCGGGGGTGCGGCGCGGGTTTTAGCGGTGTCGAGCCGAGGGTTCAATGCCATCCCGCCGGTTGCCGCCTCCCACCGCGACGTGGCGGTGCGGCGTCGCTTCGTCTAGCTTGCGGTGAGGCGTGCGCGAGGCCGGCCTATGGACGTGAATCCCGATCCGCTGCCCGATACGCTGACGCTGCGGCCCTCAGTTGCTGCAACCTGGCTGTACCTGCTCATCGCGCTCGGTGGTTTTGGCTATGTCCTGCGGTGGGGTCTGCTGCAAGGCGCGATAAAGCCTGCGCTGGCGTCGCTTCTCCTGATCGTGCTCGCGGGTTTCGCTGCCTATCAGGCGTGGCAGCTCGTTGCCCGACGCGAGGTCGGGCTGTTCCTGCAGCGCGATCATTTCCGGCTACGTACTGCGCTGCTCGAGAGCCGCTTCCGTTGGGCGGAGGTTTCCACGTTCAAGCCCTTCGACGGCAGCGTACTTTTCATGCATCAGGGCATGCCCCGCACTTTGCCGGAGTATCCGGGCTTCAACCACCACCAGCTTTCCGAGCTGCTCAATCGCTGGCGCGAACGCGCCATCCGCGTTGCCGGCACCACCTCCGCGCCGAAGCCTCTCGACCAGCCCCCGACGATAACTGAAGCCTAGTCGACGGGCCGCAATGGCGATTTCCGCCGCCAGGGCGGCGGCGCACACATGGCAGGGCAGCGACCTCGAGGTGTAGCGGGTGCGGGTCGAGAACGGTTCAACCGGCACCCCCTGCGATCGGCCCGTAGACCATAGTGAAGTGGACCACGAGGATGGTGAGGATCAGCAGCGCACTATCAGTCAGCTGGCCCCGCGACGTGGACAGCACGCGAAGCACGTAGTCATATGCGTCCAGGGACGAAATGCACGCGGACGGAAGAATGCTGCAGGAGACGGCGGTCTTCGGCCTGTCGCTCGCCTATCTCGGACTGTTGTTCGCGGTGGCGTGGCTGGGCGATCGCCATGCGCGGACCTGGTCGACCGGGGCGATGGGGCCGGTGGTCTACAGCCTGTCGCTGGCGATCTACTGCACGTCGTGGACGTTCTACGGCGCGGTCGGCCGCGCCGCGACCAGCGGGCTCGACTTCATCCTGATCTATACCGGCCCGGTGCTGGTGGTGATCGCGGGCTATCCGCTGCTGCGCAAGATGGTGCAGGCGGCCAAGCGCCACAACGTCACCTCGATCGCCGACTTCCTCGCCTCGCGCTACGGCAAGAGCCGCGCCGTCGGCGTCATCGCCACCCTGTTCGCCTGCATCGGCGTGCTGCCCTACATCGCCCTGCAGCTGCAGGCCGTGTCGTCGAGCTTCAAGGCGATCGCCGGCGCGGGCAGCGCCGGCGGTGCCACCACCGTGGTCTATACCGACACCTCGCTGCTGGTCGCCGTGCTGATGGCGCTGTTCACCATCCTGTTCGGCGTGCGCAACGTGCAGGCCTCCGAGCAGCATCGCGGCATGATGCTGGCCATCGCCTTCGAATCGGTGGTCAAGCTCGCCGCCCTGCTCGCCGTCGGGCTGTTCGTGGTCTTCGTGCTGTTCGACGGGCTCGGCCAATTGCTGGCGCGCCTCGCCGATACGCCGGCGCTGGCGCAACGCGTCACCAACGAGGGCTCGACCCTGACCTGGGTGGTCACCTCCCTGCTCTCCGGCGCCGCCTTCCTCTGCCTGCCGCGCCAGTTCCACGTCGCCGTGGTCGAGCACGACCATCCCTCCAGCCTGAAGACCGCGCGCTGGCTGTTCCCGCTCTACCTCGTGCTGGTCAATCTCTTCGTCGTGCCCCTGGCGCTGGGCGGCCTGCTGCTGCTGGGCCCCGGCAACAATCCCGATCTCTTCGTGCTGGGCCTGCCGATGAGCGGCGGCCAGGGCTGGCTCTCGGCCTTCGTCTTCATCGGCGGCCTGTCGGCGGCGACCTCGATGGTGATCGTCGCCTGCATGGCGCTCTCCAGCATGATCGGCAACGAGCTGGTGATGCCCTACCTGCTGCGCCGCCAGGCCGGCCGCGCCGGCGAGATGGGCCCGCTGGTGGTGATGGTGCGCCGGCTCGCCGTCGTGCTGATCCTGCTCGCCGGCTATGCCTATGAACGGGTGATCTCGGGCTATCTGCCGCTCGCCTCGATCGGCCTGATCTCGTTCTGCGCCGTGGCCAATTTCGCGCCCGGCGTGGTGCTTGGCCTGTACTGGCGGGGGGCGCATCGCTTCGGCGTGGTCGCCGGCATGCTGGGCGGCTTCGTGGTCTGGCTCTATGCCCTGCTGCTGCCGTCGCTGGGCCAGCCGACCAGTGCCGGCCGCCAGAGCGCACCGCTGCAGGCCTGGATGCCCGGCCCCTTCGCCGAGCTCGATCCCGTCGGCCAGGGCTTCATCGCCTGCATGCTGGTCAACACGCTGCTGCTGGTCGGCGTCTCGCTGCTCGCCCGCCCGCTCAGCCGCGATCGGCAGCAGGCCGATTCCTTCGTGCTCGGCACCGAGCCCGAGCAGCGCCCCTCGCCCGTGCCGGTGGCCGCCACGCGTATCGCCGAGCTGCGCGACCTGCTGGCGCGCTTCGTCGGGCCGGAGCGCGCCGAGCGCGTCTTCGCCGGCGGTCCGCTGTCGACGCAGGCGGCGCTGGCGCGCGCCGAGCGCGTGCTGTCGGGCACCTTGGGCGCGGCCTCGGCGCGGGTGATCGTCGCCGCCTCGGCGCGGCGCGGCCTGATCCTGCCCGGCACGGCGCGCGCGATCATCGACGAGGCCTCGGAGGCGATCCGCTACAACTACGAGATCCTGCGCAACACGCTGGACCATGTCGGCCTGGGCATCGCCGCCTTCGACCATGACAGCCGTCTCGAGATCTCCAACGAGCGCTTCATCGCCCTGCTGTCGCTGGATCCCGAGAAGGTCGCGGTCGGTGCGCATGCCGCGCTGCTGGGCGGCCCGGACGAGATCGAGCGCCTGCTCTGCCGCCCCGACACGGCGCAGATCCACGAGCTGGTCAGCAGCGGCCGCGTCATCGAGCTGAGGCTCGATCCGCTGCCCGGCAGCGGTTTCGTCGCGACGTGCCACGACGTCACCGCACGCGTGCGCACGGCGGAGGCGCTGCGCGACAGCGAGCGGCGCATCCGCGTCTACACCGACAACGTGCCGGTGCTGATCGCCTATCTCGACCAGGACGAGCGCTACCGCTTCACCAACCGCCCCTACCAGCAGGCGCTGAACCTCAGCGCGCAGCAGACCGAGGGCCGCACCTCGCTGGAGGTGATCGGCGCCGAACGCTATCAGCGGCTGAAGCCCTACATCGACGGCGTGCTGGCGGGCCAGGAGCAGCATTTCGAGATCGAATTCCCGACCAACGACGTGAAGATCGAGATCGCCGCCGGCACCTACATCCCGCACGTCGATCAGACGGGCAGCGTCGTCGGCTTCTTCCTGCTCTACCAGGACATCACCCAGGCGCGTAAGGCCGAGGCCGAATTGCGCCAGTCCAAGGAGAACCTCGAGCAGCGCGTGATCGAGCGCACCGCCGAGCTCGAGGCCAGCCGCGCCGAGGCCGAGGCCGCCAACCTCGGCAAGACGCGCTTCATCGCCGCCGCCAGCCACGACCTCCTGCAGCCGCTGCACGCCGCACGCCTGTTCACCGCCGCGCTGATCGATCGCGAGCCGAACAACGATCTCGGCGGCAAGATCGATCTCAGCCTCGGCGCGGTCGAATCGCTGATCGATGCGCTGCTCGACATCTCCAAGCTCGACGCCGGCGCTTTCCAGCCGGAGACGCGGCCATTCGCGCTGCAGCCGCTCTTCGAGTCGCTGGCCACCGCCTTCGCGCCGCTTGCACAGCGCAACGGCGTGGAGCTGCGCGTGGTGCCGACGCGCGCCTTCGTCTCGACCGATCCCGCCTTCCTGCGCCGCATCCTGCAGAACCTGCTGTCCAACGCCATCCGCTACGGCGCCGTCGAGGGCCGGCCTCAGCGGGTGTTGCTGGGCTGCCGCCGCGCCGGCGACGGCCTGCGCATCGAGGTGCGCGACAACGGCCCCGGCATCCCCGCGGACAAGCAGGCGGTGATCTTCGACGAGTTCGTGCGCCTGAACCCCGACGAGGATCGCGGCGAGCGCGGCCTGGGATTGGGCCTGGCCATCGTCGAGCGCATCGGCCGCATGCTCGACGTGCCGATCGGGCTGAGCTCCGCACCCGGCCGCGGCTCGACCTTCCATGTGAGCGTGACACGCGTCGCCTCGGTGATCGCCGCACCGACCGCGGTACCCGTGCCGCAGGCAACACCGGTCTTCGACGCCGGCGCCTTCGTGCTGTGCATCGACAACGAGCTCCAGGTGCGCGAGGCGATGGCGGCGCTGATCGGCGGCTGGGGCTGCCAGGTCGCGCTGGCCGCCACGCTCGACGAGGCGATCGCCGCTGTCGACCACGCCGGCCGCTTCCCCGACCTCGTGGTCGCCGACCTGCATCTCGACGAGGGGCCCGACGGGCTGGAGATCATCGAGACCCTGCGCCGCCGCTGGGCGATGGCCGTACCCGCCGCCCTGATCACCGCCGACCGCGACCCGACGCTCAGGCCCCGCGCCCGCGCGCGTGGTGTCGAGCTGCTGCACAAGCCGGTGAAGCCGGCAGCACTACGCGCGCTGCTGCGGCTGCGCAATCGCGCGTCGGAGCGACTGACGGCCTGAAAGCCACCTCTTACTCCGGCCGGTAGGGGAACCCGCGCGCGTAGTAGCGGTCGGCCATCGCCACGTCACCGCCGGCGTAGCGATAGGCGGCGGCGAGATAACGTACGCCCCAGTAGAGGTTGGTCTCGGCGTCGAGCAGGCCCTGCGCATTGCCGCCGTAGCCCATGCCGCGCGCGGTCGAGTACTTGATCTGCATCAGGCCCATCGCATAGCCGTAGCCGATCGCGTGCGCCTGGTACTTGCTCTCGCGGCGGATGACCTTGTGCACCAGCTCGACCGGGACCCGGTTCTCGTCGGCGTGGAACTGGATCTTGGCGGCGAGATCGGGATCGACGTCGCCCGGGTTGTAGACCGGCTTGGCCGGCGGCGGCGCGGCGGCGATCGGCCGCGATTGCTGCGCACAGCCGGCCAGCACGGCGACAAACGACACAGCGATCAGGGTGCGCCGGTTCACGGCGCGCATGGTGTTGCAGCTCACGGATGCCCCCGGCTTCGATGTCTTGCGGGCACCCTAACCGCGCATCGGCCGCAGGAAAACCCCCGGCGACCGACGGCTACCAGTGGGTCTGGTAGTTGTGCCCGCAATTGGCGCAGAGATTCTGGCTGCCGGTGAAGCCTGGGCAGTTGCAGGCGGCGCAGGCGCCGTAGCCCTGCATCACCGGCTGCCGAACGGCGTTGCTCTGCGCACCGGTCGCGGCGACGGCCGGTGCCGACACGACGGCGGCGCAGATGAAGCGGATCGCGCGACGGCGATCCAGACGATCCCGCATGGGCCTCTCCCTCGACCACGGCACCTCGCCCGCGCCGTGACGACAGTAGAAGCGATTCGCCGCCTGCCGCCTATCGAACTTCCTTCGTGCCTATGCCGTGTTCGAATAGGCGGCGACTTCCGTCGCGCGGCCCTTGTCGATCAGCAGGAAGCGCGTGCCGATCGCGGCCACGAAATGGCGGTCGTGCGAGACCAGCACCGAAGTCGCCTCGTGCGTCAGGATCTCCTCCTCCAGCCTTTCCTGGCCGGCGATGTCGACGTGATTGGTCGGCTCGTCCATCAGGTAGAAGTTCGGATTGGCCAGGCGCAGCGCCAGCAGGCCCAGCCGCGCCTTCTGGCCCGGCGACAAGGTGGCGATCGGCCGGCGCTGGCGATCGAGCGGGAAGCCGGCGCCGGCGAGCAGCGACGTGGCGCGCTGATCGCCGGGCCTGAACGTCTCGATGATGAACGCCAGCGGCGTCTTGTCGTCGGGCAGATGCGACATCGCCTGGTCGACATAGCCCGGCACGAGCGTCGGGCTGACACGGATGCCCGCGATGCTGTCGGGCACCGCGATCGCCTGGCGCAGCAGGGCGACGAAGCGCGACTTGCCGACGCCGTTGCGGCCCAGCACGACGAGGCGATCGCCCTGCAGGATGGTGAGCTTGCCGGTCGAGAACAGCGCGCGGTTATCGGGCGTGCGCACCGTCACGTTGTCGAGCGCCAGCATCACACGCGCATGCGTGCCGCGATTGGCCAGGCGGATGTCAGCCGACCTCTCGACATGCGCCGGCTTCAGGGTGCGCTCCAGCGCCTCGGCGCGCTTGTAGATCTGTGCCGCCTTCTTCTGCGCCGCGTCGCTCAGGCTGTTGATACCGATGTTCTTCAGCTCGCCGGCGCTGCGGCGCAGACGGTCGGCCTCGCGCGCATCCCTGGCGAATTTCGCCTCCTGCGCGGCGTCATCGTCGGTGAGCAGGCGCCGCGCCCTGGTGAAGGGATGCGCGTAGCTGCGCGAGATCTCCGGCCGCAGGAACAAGGTGCGGTTGGTGCAGGTGTCGAGGAAGCGCCGGTCGTGACTGGCGATCACCATCGGCACGCGGCGCTGCGGATCGACGAGCCATTTCTCCAGGAGCGTGATCTTCTCGAGGTCGAGATGGTTGGTGGGCTCGTCGAGCAGGAGCGCATCGGGCTCGGCAACCCAGGCGCGCGCGATCAGCGCCAGGCGCTGCCAGCCGCCGCTCAGCGCGCGCATCGGCCGCGCGCGCATGTCCTGCGGCGTGTCGAACTCGTCGAGCACGAGATCGACGCGCCAGGAGTCGGACTCGCGTGTCGCCGGCGACAGGCCGCGGCGCACGATGTCCTCCAGGGTCAGGTCGAGCCAGGTCGCCGGTACGTCCTGCTCGACGATCCCCACGCGCAGGCCGCGCGAGCGTACGATTTCACCCGATGTCGGCTCGGCGGTGCCGGCGAGGCAGCGCAGCAGGGTGGTCTTGCCGGCGCCGTTGCCGGCCACCAGGCCGACGCGGTCGGCCTCGCCGATGACAAAGGTGAGGTCGCGGAAAAGCGGGTCGGGCGTCAGGACGCTCACGCCGCGCAGGCTGATGGAACCCATGGGAAACTCGCTGGTCTTGCCGTGAAGGGAACGGGCACGCGGGCGCGCGCCCTTTGGGGGCAGACCAGATTTCGCCGGGAACGCCTGTGGCGTCAGTCCCTGCTGTCGGCCGGCCCCACGATGCGCTGGGATCGTGGGGCGGTGACGGGACCGCGCGCATGATACTGGTTGTACGGGCTCAACGCGGTCCTCCCTGGCTGGATGCGGCGAGGAGCATTCTCTACACCGTCAGCCCGCCGGCGGCAACGCGAGGTGGCGCGCCTCGATCACCGCCTGGGTGCGCGAGCGCACGCCGAGCTTCTTGAGGATCACGGTGACATGCGCCTTCACCGTCGCTTCGCCGACGCCCAGCTTGTGGGCGATCATCTTGTTCTGGTCGCCCTGCACCATCAGCGACAGCACGCGCCACTGCTGCGGCGTCAGCAGCTGGGCGCGCTGGGCGAAGGATTCGGCCGGGCCGGGCTCGGCGGTTTCCGCAGGTGCGAAGACCTCGCCGCGCAGCACGCCGCGGACGATGCCGGCGATCTCCTCCAGCGGCGCCGATTTGGCGATGAAGGCCGAGGCGCCGAACTCGATGGTGCGGCGCGCCACCTGACCATCCTGCGCCGCCGAGACGACGATCACCGGCACCGCCGGGTAGGTCGAGCGCAGGAGCGCCAGGCCGGTGAGCCCGTCCATGCCGGGCATGTCGAGGTCGAGCAGCAGCGCATCGAACTCAGGGTCGCGCTCCAGCGCCGCCTGGGCTTCCGCGAGGCTGGCGGCCGCCACGACGCGCGCGCCGGGGAAGCTCTGGCCCAACGCCGTGCCCAGTGCGTCGCGGACCATGGGATGGTCGTCGGCGACGAGAAAGCTCTGCGGGGGATGGGCCACGGCTTCAGAGTGCCACGCTTCGACTAAAGTATAAATGCCGCCTCGACGGCACTCGTGTACTTGGACGAGCAGAAGGAACAGGCGCGGCGCAAGCGCCCGACACGATGTGCGAGGGACCCTGCGCCGCCGGCGCCGTCCCGTTGGGGTTGGGAGGAACAAGACACATGGCCATGGCAGCAACTGCGGACAAAGTCCGCCCGATGACGCCCGAGGAGAAGAAGGTCATCTTCGCTTCCTCCGCCGGCACCATCTTCGAGTGGTACGATTTCTATCTCGCCGGCTCGCTGGCCGCGAACATCGCCGCCAACTTCTTCACCGGCGTCAATCCGACCGCGGCCTTCATCTTCACCCTGCTGGGCTTCGCCGCGGGCTTCGCGGTGCGTCCGTTCGGCGCGCTGTTCTTCGGCATGCTGGGCGACCTGATCGGCCGCAAGTACACCTTCCTGGTGACGATGACCCTGATGGGCATTGCGACCTTCATCGTCGGCCTGCTGCCGGGCTATTCCGACATCGGCATCGCCGCGCCGATCCTCTTCATCGCCTGCCGCCTGCTGCAGGGCCTGGCGCTGGGCGGCGAGTATGGCGGCGCGGCGACCTACGTCGACGAGCACGCACCGCCGAACCGCCGCGGCTACTACACTTCGTGGATCCAGACCACGGCCACCGTCGGCCTGTTCCTGTCGCTGATCGTCATCCTGGCGCTGCGCATGTCGATATCGCCGGAGGACTTCGCCAAGTGGGGCTGGCGCGTGCCCTTCCTGCTGTCGATCATCCTGCTGGGCGTGTCGATCTGGATCCGTCTGCAGCTGCAGGAATCGCCCGCGTTCCAGCGCATCAAGGCCGAAGGCACCCACTCGAAGACCCCGCTGCGCGAGGCCTTCGGCCGCTGGGAGAACGCCAAGATCGCCATCTTCGCCCTGCTCGGCGGCACCGCCGGCCAGGCGGCGGTCTGGTACACGGGCCAGTTCTATGCCCTGTTCTTCCTGACCCAGACGCTGAAGCTCGACGCCACGACCGCGAACTGGGCGATCGCCGCCTCGCTCGCCATCGGCACGCCGTTCTTCATCCTCTTCGGCTGGCTCTCCGACCGGATCGGCCGCAAGCCGATCATCCTGGCCGGCTGCCTGCTGGCGGCGATCACCTACTTCCCGCTGTTCCACGCGCTCAGCGGCGCGGTGAACCCAGCGCTCGAGGAAGCCATCAGGAAGTCGCCGGTGGTCGTCGTCGCCGACCCGGCGGAGTGCTCGTTCCAGTTCAACCCGACGGGAACGGCAAGCTTCCACACCTCCTGCGACATCGCCAAGTCGTTCCTGGCGCGCAACTCGGTGAACTACGCCAACGAGGCGGCGCCGGCGGGCACGGTGGCGACGATCAAGATCGGCGACAAGGTGCTGACCTCGTTCGACAAGGCCAAGGCCGGCGCCGACGCGGCGGCCAAGGAAGCGGCCTTCAACAAGGACGCGACGGCGGCGATCCGCGCGGCCGGTTACCCGGCGGCGGCCGACAAGGCCCAGGTCAACATGCCGATGCTGATCCTGCTGCTGAGCGTCCTGGTGATCTACGTCACCATGGTGTACGGGCCGATCGCGGCGATGCTGGTCGAGCTGTTCCCCACCCGCATCCGCTACTCCGGCATGTCGCTGCCTTACCACATCGGCAATGGCTGGTTCGGCGGCTTCCTGCCCCCCACCGCCTTCGCCATCGTGGCCGCCACCGGCAACATCTACTCGGGCCTGTGGTATCCGATCGTGGTGGCGGTCATGACCCTGGTCATCGGCTTCTTCTTCGTGCCCGAGACCAAGGACCGCGACATCTACGCCAACGACGCCGTCAAGAAATAGACGACGGACACGTCCAATCGGACCGGCGGCTCTCGCCTGAGAGCCGCCGGTCTTCTTTTGGCGCCCGTCATCTTGCGGCGCTCGGCTAGGATGGGCCGCCATGACCACGGACGCCCCGCCACACCTCGTAGAACCCGACCGGTTGACGGAGGTTCTGCGCAAGGCGGGGACGTTGGACGGCGGCGGCCGTGTCACGCAGGCGCGCGTCGTCCATGGCTTTCCGACCATCCTGTCCAGGCTCCATCGCCTGAAGCTCGACTACGAAGGCACCACCGCCGCACCGCGCCATCTCTACCTGAAGACCGGCCTGCCCGGCGGCGCGGGCGGCGCATGGAACAGCGGTCGCCGCGAGGTCACGTTCTACGCCACGATCGCCCCGGCGACGCCGCCGGGCCTGCTGCCGCGCTGTTACGATGCGGCAATCACCGAGACCGACGCGTGGCACCTGCTGCTCGAGGACCTGACCGACACGCACGCCGTCCCCACCGAATGGCCTCTGCCGCCGACGCTCGCGCAGACCGAGGCGATCGTGCGCTGCCGGGCGCGCTTCCAGGCCGCCTGGTGGGACCACCCGCGGCTCGGCGTCGATGTCGGCGCGTGGCTGACGGACGCCGAGCTCGACGCATGGCTGGCCGCGCAGATCAAGCAGTACGAGGCCTTCGCCGACGCGCTCGGCGATCGCCTTTCGGCAGATCGTCGCGCGCTCTACGAGGCGCTGTTGGCACAGGCGCCGCGACTGCTGCCGCTGCTGCGCCGGCGGCGACAGGTGACGATCATCCAGGGCGACGCCCATGCCTGGAACTGTTTCCTGCCGAAGGACAAGGCCGACACGCCGCGCCTGTTCGACTGGGACAGCTGGCGCCCCGCGATCGGCACCGACGATCTCGCCTACATGCTCGCCATGCACTGGTATCCCGAGATGCGCCAGCGCGCCGAGCGCCCCATGCTCGACGTCTTTCATCGGGAGCTGCTGGCCGGCGGCGTCGCGGGCTACGACCGGCGCGCCCTGCAGGAGGACTACCGGCTCTCGGTGCTATGGCAGATCCTGCGCCCGATCCGGCTGCAGGCCGCACGCATCCCGCCGGCCATCTGGTGGCCGCACGTCGAGCGCATCCATCTTGCAGCCGACGATCTCGGCTGCCGTGAGCTTCTGGGATAAGCCGGCTTACTTTGCCGCCAGAACCACGGCCCCCGACACGGCATCGGTCACGCCCAGCCCGCCCCCCAGATCATCGAGAGTGTGGCGGAAGCTGTTGAGCGTCGCGATCATCGCCGCGCGGCCTCCCGCCAGCGCCTCCGGGCCTTCCCATTCGGCAATCAGGCAGTAACGCCCGTCGCCGGTCTTGATGATGTTGGCGTGGCGCAGGCCCGACCAAGTCTTGCCGATATCCTTGTGCGCATCGAGAAAGGCCTCGTCCATGCCGGCCTTGACCTTGAAGCGCACGACGTTGAAGACAGCCATGATCACCCCCCGAATTAACCCCAGCAGGATCCCCAACCCAGTTTAGCCCGGGTGCGGGATGGTAGGCCCGGCAGGACTTGAACCTGCGACCAAACCGTTATGAGCGGCTCGCTCTGACCAACTGAGCTACGGGCCCCCAAGGGGTGGTATCAGCACGCCCGATGCGGGCGCAAGAGCGGCTCGGATGAGGACGTTTCGGCCCGAATCCGCTGGACTCGCAGGGGCCGTTTTACTATATGCAGCGGCACATTATAGGCGGTCCGATACCGGACCTAACAACAAAGAGCGGGCGAAAGCCCGCTCTTGTCGTTTGATACACCGGGATCGCGGGCCGCCGGACAACGACGGCGGGCCAGTGGACAACGGACGACTGACGGATCTGGAACGGCGCATCGCAACCCTGGTCACCCCGACCATCGAGGGGCTGGGCTACGCGCTCGTGCGCGTCCTGATGGCCGGCGGTCGCGACGGGCGGCTGCAGATCATGGCCGAGCGCCTCGATGGCGTGGCGATGTCGGTCGAGGACTGCGCCACGATCAGCCGCTCGGTCTCGGCCGTGCTCGACGTCGAG
>CAYNOF010000959.1:0-3335 GCA_964398335.1 uncultured Rhizobiaceae bacterium | reverse complement strand
TTGTGGCCCAGGCAGCTCAGCGCCACGCCTTTGGCCTGGCACGTGTCGCCCAGCGACTCGGTCTGCGTCGCCGAACCCAGGTCGGCGCGCACCGCCTTGGCCTCGCCGCCCGCGGCGACGATATCGGCCACGGTCTGCTTCGCCTCTTCCGCCGAGGCGTTGTGATGCACGAAGACGAACCAGCCGTCGCTCGCCAGTGCCATCGCGAAGGCACGCCCGATGCGCTTGCCGGCGCCAGTGACGAGGGCGGCCTTCATCTACTTCCTGCAAACATAGGCGAACGCCGGCGGCACGTTGCCCCAGATGACGCGGGTGCGCGAGACGTTGCTGAATATCTCGCCGAAACGTTTGCGCAGCGCGCGCGCACCCGGAAACACGAGGCCCTGCAGGTAGGCGAAGGTGATGAACAGCCCGTCCTTCACCAGGAAGCGGCTGACATGACCGAAGGCGCGCTCCTGTACGGCGAGCGGCAGCGAGGCCCAGGGCAGGCCGCAGATGATGGCGTCGATCGACTCGATGCCATGCTGGGCCAGGATCTTGTCAAGGTCCTCGACGCTCGCGGCCACGAAGGTGAGCTGTGGGAATTCCTGCCTGAGGTGATCGACGAAGGCGGCGTTGAGCTCGATGCCGAGATAGCGGTGCTGCGGCGTGAGCCGCGGCACGATGGCGTGGGTGAGCGCACCGGTGCCGGCGCCGAACTCGACGATCACCTTGGCCTTGGCGAAGTCGATCGGCTCGACCATCGCCTCGCCCAGCGCGCGCGAGCTGGGCAGCACCGCGCCGACCGCGCGCGGCGCGCCCATGATCTGGCCGATGAAAAGCCGCGCCGCGCGAAACATGCGCCCTTACCTAGGCCCGGTGGACGCGACATGCCAGAGAAAAGCGCTGAAATCCTGTCCCGCTTGCCTCTAGAGTGCGCGCCATGGCGTACGAGACGGTTGATTGCGTGGTGGTCGGCGCGGGGGTCGTCGGCCTGGCTGTGGCGCGGGCGCTGGCGATGGCGGGACGCGAGGTGATCGTGCTGGAGGCGCGCGAGGCGATCGGCACCGAGACTTCCTCGCGCAACAGCGAGGTGATCCACGCCGGCATCTACTACCCCAAGGGCAGCAACATCGCACGGCTGTGCGTGCAGGGCCGGCGCATGCTCTACCGCTATTGCGACGAGCACGGCGTGCCTTACAACAATTGCGGCAAGTTCATCGTCGCCACCTCGGAGGCCGAGCGCGAGACCCTGGCCTCGATCAAGGCGCGCGCCGAGGCCAATGGCGTCGAGGGCATGGAATTCCTCGACGCCGCCGAGGCGATGGCGATCGAGCCGCAACTCAACTGCACCGGCGCGCTGGTCTCGCCGACCACGGGCATCATCGACAGCCACCGCTACATGGTGGCGCTGCAGGGCGACGCCGAGGAGGCCGGCGCGATGATCGCCTTCCACAGCCCGATGGAGCGTGGCCGCGTCGTCGATGGCGGCGTCGAGATCGATGTCGGCGGCGAGCAGCCGATGACCTTGCGCACGCGGCTGCTGGTGACCAGCGCCGGCCTGCACGCGCCGGATCTCGCGCGCAAGATCGAGGGCGCGCTCTACAACACCCTGCCCACCGCCTATTACGCCAAGGGCAATTACTTCCGGCTGAGCGGCAAGGCGCCGTTCTCGCGGCTGATCTACCCCGTGCCGGTGCCCGGCGGGCTGGGCGTGCACATCACCGTCGACCTCGGCGGCCAGGCGCGCTTCGGCCCCGACGTCGAATGGATCGAGGAGATCGACTACGCCGTCGATCCGTCGCGCGGCGACAAGTTCTACGCCGCCGTGCGCCGCTACTGGCCCGGCCTGAGGGACGGCGCGCTGCAGCCCGACTACTCGGGCATCCGGCCCAAGATCGTGCCGCCCGGTGCACCGGCGCAGGACTTCACCTTCCACGGGCCGCAGACGCATCGCATCCCCGGCCTGATCCATCTCTTCGGCATCGAATCGCCGGGACTCACCGCCTCGCTGGCGATCGGCGAGCACGTTCTGGCGATGACGGAGCCGGATCATGCGTAGGATGAGGGCGCTTCTGGGCGCAGTCGCGCTGGCGGCAGGCTTTGCCGCGGCCCAGGCGCAGGATCTGCCGAAGAACCAGTTCAAGGTCGTGGGCTCGTTCGCCAACCTGACCCACTGGCAGAAGATCGAGAAGCCGTTCTGGGAGGCCCTGGCGAGGGAATCGGGCGGTGCCCTCACCGCCACGGCGCAGTCGACCACCGAGCTGGGGCTGAAGGGCACCGAGGTGATGGGCCTGCTGAAGCGCGACCAGTTCGACTTCGCGCATGCGCTGCCGACCTATGTCTCGGGTGACGCCTGGCTCGAGGCGGTCGATCTTGCCGGCGTGGCGCGCGACCTCGACATGGCGCGCAAGATCACCACGGTGTGGGCGCCGCGCCTCGACGCGATGATGGACCGGAACTACAACGCCAAGATCCTGAACTGGTACGCCTTCCCGACGCAGATGATCTACTGCAAGGCGCCGATCCGCTCGCTTGCCGAGCTGAAGGGCAGGAAGGTGCGCGTG
The DNA here is from genome assembly GCA_964398335.1 of uncultured Rhizobiaceae bacterium. Lineage (GTDB taxonomy): Bacteria > Pseudomonadota > Alphaproteobacteria > Reyranellales > Reyranellaceae > JAFAZJ01. The sequence continues at coordinate 789 of CAYNOF010000959.1, read as the reverse complement.
CAGGGCATCTCGCAGGGCGACCTGATCGAGGGTCTCGGCGCCACCGCGGTCACGCTGCCCTTCGACGACGTCGTGCCGGCGCTGAAGAGCAACGCCGTCGATTGCGCCATCACCGGCACCATGCCGGCCTACAAGGCGGGCTGGCACGAGGTGGCGACGCACGTGATCGAGATGCCGCTGGGCTTCACCATCATCACCACCGCCGTCAGCATGACGACGTGGCGCCGGCTCGACGGCAGGACGCGCGAATTCCTCAGCGCGCAGATGAGGGCCTTCGAGGACAAGGCCTGGAAGATGGTCGCCGACGAGATGGCGATGGGCCTGGTCTGCACCACGGGCCTGGGCGGCACCTGCAGCGAGGGCAAACCGGGAAAGCTGGTCAGGGTCCAGCCCTCGTCCGACGACCTGAAGCTGCGCGAGAAGGTGGTGATGGAGACCGTGCTGAAGCGCTGGGCCAGGCGCTGCGGCGCGGACTGCGTCACGGCGTGGAACGACACCGTCGGCAGGATGGCCAGCGTGACGGTGGCGCCCTGACCTCGCCGTCGCCCTTCGCCGTGCTCAGGACGACGAGGGACGTCAACTGATCAGCGGCACGACCTCGATATCGTAGGCGTGCGTGATCTTGCGGTTCAGCACTGGGTCCTCGAGTTCCATTTCGAAGCGCGAGGATGGGCGGATGCCGCCGATGGCGTTGAAGGTGCCGCAGGACATCACCGTGCCGGCCGGCAGGTGCTTCGAGCCACCGGTGTAGCGCGTGATCAGATCGCGCGGCGCGCGGATGTTGCCGGC